>JAGQUE010000077.1:5013-18697 GCA_020438665.1 Nocardioidaceae bacterium
CGCTGCTCGCGCAGCTGGCGCTCGGCCGCCTCGGCCGCCGGCGGCAGCGGTCCGATCCCATGCAGCGCCCGATGGAGGGCCTCCCGCACGAACGCCGTGGTCAGCGCAGGTGCCGCCTCGGAGATCAGGGGCGCCAGCTTGGTGCCGACGGTCGAACGCACACTCACGCTCCGATCGTACGGCGGTCGCGGGCGCGACTTCGTGGCGCGCGGTGTCTCGGCCCGTGCCCGCGTTAGGTTGGCCGGGTGCCCGTGCCCGTCCCGCCGAGCCCCTGGGACTTCGGCGACCCGTCGCGCTACGACGAGTTGGACGACCTGGTCGCGGTCGGCGCCGACCTTGCGCCGGGCACGCTGGTCGATGCCTATCGGCGGGGCCTGTTCCCGATGCCGTCGGGCGCGCCGGGTGGACCGCCGTACTGGTTCTGTCCGGTCGAGCGCGGGATCCTGCCCCTCGACGGGCTGCGTGTCAGCCGCTCGCTGCGCCGGTCGCGCCGCCACTTCGAGATCCGGGTGGACACCGCCTTCGCCGAGGTGGTGGATGCCTGCGCCGACCCGCGACGTGAGGGAGCCTGGATCGACAGCGACATCCGGGCCGCCTATGTGCGGCTGCACGAGCTCGGCTGGGCCCACTCGGTGGAGACGTGGCACGCCGGCCGGCTGGTGGGCGGGCTCTATGGCGTCGCGATCGGGGGCCTGTTCGCGGGGGAGTCGATGTTCCACCACGAGACCGACGCCTCCAAGGTCGCCCTGATGGGGCTCGTGGAGCTGCTCGACGACGCCGGCGCGGACCGACGCCTGCTGGACGTGCAGTGGCAGACCCCGCACCTGGCCACGCTCGGCGTGGTGACCGTGCCCCGGACCACCTATCTGTGCCTGCTGGCGGCAGCGCTGGAGGTGCCGCTGCCCCGCGGGTTCGACGTGGAATCCCCGACGTGACAGGCTGGTCCCGCGGTCCGTGCGTGGGCCGTCCACAAGCAAACGGGGGAAAACCATGAACAAGCTCGCCACTCTCACCGCGGCAGCCCTGCTCACCACGCTGGCTGCCTGCGGTGGCGGCGGCAGCGGCGCGGGCGCGGGTGCGCCCACGGACGCCAGCGTCGACGACTTCTGCACCTCCTTCGTCGCGGTCTTCACCGAGGGCGGCGCCGACATGACCGGCATCACCGGCAAGGACATCAAGGCCTGGGGCGACACCCTCGCCGAGACCGGCACCCCCGCGGAGATGTCGAAGGACGAGCGGGCCGGCTTCGAGATCTTCGTCAAGTTCGCCTCCGAGGTCGACGCCGGCGCCAGCATCGACGACATCGAGGACCCCAAGGTCAGCGACGACGAGCAGGCTCAGGTCGACGCGTTCCTCGAGTACAGCGGCACCACCTGCGCCCAGGCGATGCAGGACGCCATGCTCGAGTCGATGGGCTGAGTCGCTCGCCGCGACCGGAGGGCCGCCGCCGCTCACTTGAGCAGGCGGCTCATCCTCCGGTCGGCCAGCGGCTTGCCGCCGGTCTGACACGTGGCGCAATACTGCAGGCTGCTGTCGGCGAAGGACACCTCGCGGACCGTGTCGCCGCAGACCGGGCAGGCCTGGCCGGTCCGGCCGTGGACGGCCATGTTGGACTTCTTCTCGCTCTTGAGGTCGGCGGCCCCGAGCCCGCGCGACCGGTCCACGGCGTCGCCCAGGACCGTCCGGATCGCGGTGTGCAGCGTGGTCAGCTCGTCGTCGCTGAGGCTGTTGGACGGCTTGAACGGCGACATCCGCGCGGCGTGGAGGAGTTCGTCGGAATAGGCGTTCCCGATGCCGGCGATGTTGCTCTGCATCCGCAGCACGCCCTTGATCTGGGCCCGTCCGGCTCCCTCGAGGATGCCGCGCAGCACCTCGGGCGTGAACGCCTCGTCGAGCGGGTCGGGGCCGAGCCGGGTGATGCCCTCCACGTCCGCCGGGTGGCGGACGACATAGAGGGCCAGGCTCTTCTTGGTGCCGGCCTCGGTGATGTCGAGCCCGGTGTCGTCGTCGAGCACGACGCGCGCCGCCAGCGGTGACTTGCTGTTGGGGCGGGCCGGCAGCGCTGGCACCTCATCGCGCCAGCGGACCCAGCCGGCCCGCGCGAGGTGGAGCACCAGGTGGAGCCCCGACGCCGTGATGTCGAGGAACTTGCCGTGCCGCGTCACGTCCTCCACGAGGGTGCCCTCGAGCGCCGACAACGGCGGGTCGAAGGTCTTGAGGGCGCTGAACGCCGCCAGGTCGACCCGCACGATCGCACGGTCGGCAAGCCGGCCCTTGAGGTCCAGGGCCAGCGCCTCCACCTCGGGCAGCTCGGGCACGCGGTCAGTCTAGGTTCGGCCCGGGGGGCAGCGACAAGGTCGCGTCCGCGGGATCACGGCAACGCCGTCAGGCGCCGCGACCGTCGACCACGACCTCGATCTCGCCGCCGTAGGACCAGCCCGGGGTCATCGGCAGTCTGTCGCCGCTCCAGAACCGGCCGGGGTCATACCACGAGGTCGGCTTGTCGCCGGTCTCGACGACCCCCATGGCCTCGAGGGTGACGCCCGCGAGCTCGGCGCAGTAGGCCGCCTCGGCCTGCTCGGCGCGCGACCGTTCGGCGCTGCCCGGCAGCCGCGGCACGTCGGACCGCCCCGACACCCACCGCCAGGCCAGCTGGGCGGTGCTCGGGAACGACGTGCCGTTCCAGCGGGCGATGGTCCGCAGCAGGGCGTCGTCCTCGACGCGGCCGGTCTCGGGCTGGAGCTGGCGCAGCCAGGCGCGCTGGTGGCGGGCGCCCATCCAGCGCAGTGCCGAGGCCCGCAGGTCGTGGAGCTGGGCCCCACGGTGGTGGGTGCCGGCCCACAGGTCGATCAGCCCACGCCCCAGCTCGGCGTGCCACATCATCGGCGGCAGGTCGTCGATCACGACCGCGAGCGCGACGTGGTTGACCGGCGCGTTGGTCGCGAGCTGGATGGCCCGGTCGGCCCCCGTTCCGCCGCGGAACAACCAGATGTCCCCGCTCCTGGTCAGCTCGACGGCCTCGTCCAGGCTGATGCTGGTCCCCTCACCCATGGGCGCCAGTCTGCCGTCCCCGACCCCGCCGAGGTGGGAGGTCCGACCCCTCGAGGTGCCCGGTGCTGTCCTTCGAGGTGCCCGGTGGTGTCTCTCGAGGTGCCCGGTGGTGTCCTTCGAGGTGCCCGGTGGTGTCTCTCGAGGTGCCTGGTTGTGTCTCTCGAGGTGCTCGGTGGTGTCGTCCTTGGGGCTGGCCGCGGCTAAGGTCGACCCGTGAAGAGCGGGTGGTGGAAGGCGATCGGGCTCGCCGGCGTGGCCGGCGTCGTGGCCACGGGTGTGGTCACCGCGCGTCGGGAGCGTGAGCGGCGGGCCTACACGCCGGAGGAGATCCGCGACCGGTTGCAAGGCCGCTATGCCGAGATAGGCGAGGAGGCGCGGCGCGAGGCCACCGAGGCGTGGAAGTCGCGGCGCGAGCCCTGACCCGAGCCGTACGACGACCGCACGCGCCACGCCGCGGCGTACTCCCTCTAGGGATCCTGCTAGACGAGCGAATACGGTCCTGACATGGACCCGATCCGCAACCCCTATGCGCCCGGCGCCGGTCAGCGGCCGCCGGAGCTGGCGGGTCGCGACAAGGAGCTCGACCAGTTCGAGGTCACCTTGGAGCGGGTGGCGGCGGGCCGCCCGGAGCGCAGCATGGTGCTGTCGGGGCTGCGTGGCGTCGGCAAGACGGTGCTGCTCAACGCGCTGAGGTCCCAGGCGGTCAACCGGGCGTGGGGCACCGGCAAGATCGAGGCCCGTCCCGACCAGTCCATCCGGATCCCCGTCGCGCAGGCGATCCACGCCGCCGTCCGCGAAGTCGCGCACCGCCACCGCGACCCCGACCGGGTCGGCGAGGTCGCCGGCGTGATCAAGAGCTTCGCGCTGCGGGCCGCTCCGCCTGACCGCAAGGGGATGCGCTGGACCCCGCCCGTGGACGTCGTCGCCGCCAAGGGGCGGGCCGACTCCGGCGACCTCGAGCTCGACCTCACCGAGCTGTTCACCGACGTCGCCGATCTCGCCCGCGACCTGTCCGTGGGTGTCGCCCTGTTCGTCGACGAGATGCAGGACATCACGACGCCCGAGCTGGGGGCGCTGTGCGGGGCGGCTCACGAGATCAGCCAGCAGGGTGCCCCGCTGCTCATCGTCGGCGCCGGGCTACCCCACCTGCCGACCGCGCTCGCGGCCTCCAAGTCCTATGCCGAGCGGCTCTTCCGCTATGTGTCGGTCGACCGGTTGCCCCGCGAGATGGCCGACCGGGCCTGGCAGGTTCCGGCGGCCGAGGAGGACGTGACCTTCGAGCAGGCGGCGCTGGACCAGCTCTATGAGCTCACCGACGGCTACCCCTACTTCGTGCAGGCCTTCGGCAAGGTGACGTGGGACGCCGCGGTCGGGTCGCCGATCCGGGTCGCCGATGTCACCGAGGCCGCGCCCGAGGCGGAGGCCGAGCTCGCGGTGGGCTTCTTCGGCGCGCGCTTCGACCGGGCGACGCCCGCCGAGCGCGACTACATGACGGCGATGGCCGACCTGTCCTCGGCCGACGAGCCGGTGGCGACCGCCGAGATTGCTGCGCGGTTGGGGCGCAAGCCGCAGTCGCTGTCCCCGTCAAGGGACGGGCTGATCAAGAAGGGGCTGGTCTATGCCGCCGAGCGTGGCTCGGTCGCCTTCACGGTCCCGCACTTCGGCCGGTTCCTGCGAGGTCGCTCATGAGGGGGCGCGCCGCATGACGCCGTACGTCTCCACGACCGAGGACCTAGCACTGCACGGCGTCCGGATCCTGGGGTTCGCGTCATCGGGTCGCGTCGCCGCCCGCTTCGGGCTCGCCGCCGACGAGGTCGACGAGATGCTGCTGGATCACGAGGCGCGCGGCTGGGTCACCCAGTCGGCCTTCGGCGGAACGTGGGGCTGGTCGCTCACCGCGCCGGGGCGCGAGGAGAACGAGCGTCGCCTCGCTGCTGAGCTGGCCGCCGCGGCGGCACGACCGGTCGTCGCGGCGGCCTACCAGACCTTCCTGCCGCTCAACCTGCGGCTGACCCGGGCGATCACCGACTGGCAGATCCGGCCGACCCGGCTGGAGCCGATGGCGGCCAACGACCACGCGGACTTCGCCTGGGACCAGCGAGTCCTGCGATCGCTCACGACGATCGGTGGCGAGCTGCGGCTCGTCGTGGACCCGGTCGCCTCGCTGCTCGGCCGGTTCGCGGGGTACGCCGACCGCTACGCCGACGCGCTGCTGCACGTCGAACACGGCCAACGGGGGTGGCTCGATGCCCCGGACCGCGAGTCGGTCCACACGGCGTGGATGCAGCTGCACGAGGACCTGATCGCGACTCTCGGCATCGAACGCGGCTAGCCGCAGGCCCCGGGCACCTCGGCGGGCAGTTCCGGGCACCTCGGCGGGCAGCCCCGGGCACGTCGGGGGGCAGTTCCGGGCACGTCGGCGGGTCAGGGGAGGACGGGGTCGAGGCCGAGCCAGCGGGCGAGGGAGTCGACCTCGTCACGGACCGCGGCGCGGGTGGCGCGGTCGAAGGGTTCGTCCTCGTGGAGGGCGTGGACGAGCAGCTCTCCGGCCTCCCGGTCGGCGGTGGCGTCGAGCTTGCCGAGCAGCCGGTCGCCGACCAGGACCGGCATCGCCCANNNNTAGCCCCAGCGGCGGGCGGCGGCCGGCTTGTACATCTCCAGCTGGTAGTCGAACTCGAAGATCTCGGCCATCCGCTTGCGGTCGAACACCAAGCGGTCCAGGGGGGACAGCAGGGCGACCCGGCCCTCCAGTGGGCCGAGGTCGAGGTAGGCCGGGTCCAACCGCCACTGACCGCGAAGCCCCTCGACCACCGCGGCCTCGCCGACGCCGCCGACGTCGTTGGGTTCCGCCGGCGTCGCGGTGGCCTTGGCGCGCGCGATGCCCAGGGCGGCGAGCCGTCGTCGCGCCCGCTCGACCAATGCGTCCTCCCAGGGCAGGGGCGGCTCGTCGGGATAGACCCGTTCGGCGAGGTCCCAGAGCCGCTCACCGGCCTCGCGGGCGGCGACGGCGACCTCGCCACGCTGGACCAGGAAGTCGAGCATCCGCTGGACGTTCTTGTTGTTGGTCCAGCCGGTCGAGCGCCACGGTCGCACGCACGTGTCCGGCAGATCTCGGGTGCGCAGTGGCCCGTCGCTGCGCAGCAGGTCGAGGATGTCGAGCCGGCAGGCGTTGTTGTCGTCGACCCAGTCGGCGATCTCGTGCTGCCAGCCGCGCAGCTCGCCGCGACCGGGCCACTCGGCCATCTCGGCGCGATAGAGCACGAGGTCCTCCGCCGGGCGGATCATCATGTCGAGCTCGAGCAGCCGCTGCTCGTCGAGTGCGGCCTCCAGCTCGTCGCGCGAGTACGACGGCCCGAGGCGGCTCCACGCCACCACCTGCGCGCTCGGGGCGACGGCGGCGGTGGGCTCGTACTGGAGCAGGGTCAGATGGTGGACGAGGTCCATCAGGTCGGTGGGTCGCTCCGCCGTGAGGAGCTGGGCCCGGACGGCGATGCGCCGGGCGTCGGCCCGGGAGAGCTGGAGCACCGTCGTCACGATGCCGAGCCTAGGTCCCGACCCGGACGACACTCTTCCGGGACGCGCTCGGCCGGGCTGCGCGCCCGAGCCGAGTCACCCATAGGCGACGGCGGCGACGCCGGCCTGGCGGCGAACGTCGGCGACGAGATCGGCCGGCGCAAGGACAAGCACGGCCGGCGCGAACGCGAGCGCCGTCGCGATCGCCTGCTGCCGGGCCCGGACCTGGAGCCGCCAGTGCTGACGGCCGCCCTCGACGGAGAGCAGATCGATGTCGGTCCCGCTGGCGAGCTGGGACCTGGCGATCGGGCGCAGCTCGTCGGCGGCGTCGCTCGCGACCGAGAGCTCGACGGTGACCGGGTTGCGGCGGTCGGCCTCAAAGCGGCGCCGCAGCTCCGGCCACACCTCGGCGAGGGTCCGTCCTCGGGGAAGTGCGGCGCGAGCGTCCACGACCGTCGCATCAAGGATGCGCGACACCCGGAACGTGCGGTCACGGCCGCGGTGGGCCGCGACGAGATACCAGACCCCGGAGTGGTCCACGAGGCCGTAGGGATCCACCGTGCGCACGCCGGGCGCGGCCGCCCCCGCGCTCCGATAGACCAACCGCACCCGCCGCCCCTGGTGGGCTGCCTCGCGCAGGACGGGCAGCAGCGGCACCGACTCGCTGGCCGCGAACCAGCGCCGCCGGTCCGACAGCAGCACCGCGCCCAGGGACTCGGCGCCCTCCGTCGCCGTGGTCGAGACGCTCGCCGCGACCTTGGCCAGGGCGCCGGTGAGCTCGGCGCCCAGGCCGAGATCGGCCACGGTGTCGTGGGACGTCCAGGCGAACAGCGCCTGTGCCTCCTGGGTGGTGAGCCCGCTGGCATCCGTGGTGAAGCCCTCCATCAGCACGCACCCCCCGTGAGGGCCACGCTCGGTATAGACGGGCACGCCCGCCGCCGACAGCGCCTCCATGTCGCGCAGCACCGTGCGCTCGCTCACCTCGAGCTGCTCGGCCAGCCAGCCCGCCCGCGCCCGGCCGTGGCGCTGGAGCAGCACGATCAGGCGGAGCAGACGGTCGGCGCGCATGTCAGCAGATCCTGGCAGATATTCCAGACACAAGATGTCAGGAATGGGCGATGGACTGGAACCTCCGAACCACCGCGACTCCCGAGGAGCCAGCATGACCGCCACCACCGACCGCGCCGGCGTCGAGACCACCCCCGACCTGCGCCCCCTGCTCAGCGCCGCCTTCGACCAGGTCGAGCACCTCGTCACCACGATCGACCGGGCGGACGCCGGCCTGCCGACACCCTGTGACGGCTGGGACGTCGATGACCTCGCCGGTCACGTCATCGCCGTCGTACGCCGCATCGGCGTAGTCCTCCAGGGACTGCCGCCGTTCTCCGTGCCGAGCACGATGGAGTCCACCGACTGGGTCGGCGACTGGGCACACTGGCGCGCGGAGACCGAGCGGGTGCTGGCCGACGATGCCGTGCTCGACCTGGACGTGCAGGTGCCCTGGGGCACGGTCACCGGCGCCCAGGCGATCGGCTCCTATGCCGGTGAGCTGGCCACCCACAGCTGGGACCTCGCCAGGGCGCTCGGGCGCGACGCGGAGCTAGACGGACGACTCGCCGAGGCCGTGCTGCCGGCGATCCTGGCCAAGATCCCCGCCGAGCCGCGCGACCAGATGCCGTTCGGCCCGGTCGTCGAGGTCGGCCCCGCGGCCACGGCCTTCGAGCGGATGCTCGCCTGGCAGGGGCGCGACCCGGCCTGGCGCCCGGCCTGACCAGTCGCTCGCGACCACACCGGCCCGTTCTGGTCCGCTCCGGAACACCGGGCGGGCGGGTGTGGTTGTGCCGCGGAGGACTTCGTGGCCGACGAGGCGGCCTGTCTCGCGCTGGCCGAGGGGCTGAGCACCGAGCGTCGCGCCGACCTGCTGGTCCCCGTCAGGTTTCTGCCGCAGCCGTTGGACGTCGCGTCGTGGGCAGCCCTCTGGCTCAACGAGTCTGCGCAGCACTCGTGGGACGTCCGCGTCGCCGGCGACTCCGAGACCGTTGTCCGGCTCTTCGGGGGGCGGCTCACGCCGCCCTCCATCCCGGCCGACCTGACCGTCACCGGCAACGTCGGCCTCGACGACCTGCGGCGGGTCTTCCCCGGCTACTGACCGGGGCAGCGGCTCCACTACGTTGGGTCGATGGAGCACAGCCCAGCAGCCGGTCGCTATGACGTCGTGGTCGTGGGCGGCGGCCACAACGGACTGATCGCCGGGGGCCTCCTCGCCAAGGAGGGCCTGTCGGTCCTCGTCTGCGAGGCCCGTGAGACCGTCGGCGGTGCCGCGGTCAGCGAGCACCCGTTCGGCCCCGACTACACCGTCACCTCGCTGTCCTATGTCGTGTCGCTGCTGCCGCCCAGCATCGTCGACGCGCTCGACCTGCGCCGCTTCGGCTACCACGTCTTCCCGCAGGGGCCCTACTTCGCGCCCCGTCGCGACGGCGGCTTCCTCGCGCTGCCCGACGATCCCCGGCGTCGGCACGACGCCATCTCGGTCTTCTCCGCCAAGGACGCCGACGCCTATGAGCGGTGGGAGGAGGACATGGGCCGGCTCGGCGCGATGCTCGGCCCGCTGCTCGGCGACATCCCGCCCCGGCTGGGATCGCGACGACCCGCCGACCTGCCCGGGCAGGCCATGATGCTGCGACGGCTCAAGGGGGTCGACGAGCGGGCCGCGGTCGACATCACCAGGCTCTTCTCCGCCTCGATCGCGGACCTGCTGGAGGACCGCTTCGAGTCCGACGCGGTCAAGGGCGTGCTCTCGGTCTCGGGGGTCATCGGCAGCTGGGCCGGGCCGCGGTCGGCGGGCACCGCCTATGTCACGCTCCACCACCACCTCGGAGACGTCGGTGACGGCCGCGTCGGCGCCTGGGGTTTCCCGCGTGGCGGCATGGGCGGGGTGACCCAGGCGCTCGCCGCGGCCGCCCGCGCCCAGGGGGCGACGATCCTCACCGAGGCGCCGGTCGCCCGGATCGACGTACGCGACGGCGCCGCGGCCGGGGTCACCCTGGCCGGCGGGCGCGAGATCGCGGCCGACACCGTCATCACCACGACCCATCCCCAGGTGTCCTTCCTCGACCTGGTCGCGCCCGATCACCTGCCGGGCGACTTCGTCGAGGAGATCCGCACCTGGAAGACCCGCTCCGGCACGGTCAAAGTCAACGTCGCGGTCGACCGGCTCCCCAGGTTCGCCAGCCACCCGGACTTCGACCCGGAGATCTATGGCGGGACCATCGTGCTCGCAGAGTCGCTCGACGACCTCGAGACGGCCTATCAGGAGGCCGTGGCCGGCCGGCCGTCGACGCTGCCGTTCGCCGATGTGTGCATCCCCTCGGTCCTCGACCCGACGCTCGCACCCGAGGGACACCATGTGGTCTCGATGTTCACCCAGTGGGTCCCCCACACCTGGAACGCCGAGCCCCATCGCGACGAGCTCGAGGCCTATGCCGACCGGTTGATGGCGCGCGTGGACGCGGTGGCCCCCGGCTTCAGCGACTCCGTCGTCGGCCGCCAGGTGCTCGGCCCCCATGACATGGAGCACACCTACCACCTGCGCGGCGGCAACATCTTCCACGGCGAGCTCACCCTGGGGCAGATGTTCCACGCGCGACCGGCGGCGGGCTACGCTGACCTGCGCACCCCGGTCCGCGGGCTCTACCAGGCGGGGTCGGCCACCCACGGCGGAGGGGGTGTGACCGGCATCCCCGGCCGCAACGTCGTACGCCAGGTGCTGACCGACCGCCGGCGCCGCCAGCGACGAGAACGGCTGACCCCCTGGCGCAAGGAGCGTTCGGCATGAGTGACGACAAGGACCTGCTGATCGCCCAGCTGCGGTCGGCGCGCCGCCACATCCTCGGCATCCTCGACGGGCTCGACGAGGAGGCGCTGCTGCGACCGGTGCTGCCGTCGGGCTGGTCCTGCGCGGGGCTGGTCTCCCACCTCGCCGCCGACGACGAGCGGTTCTGGTTCGGCGCGGTGGTGGCCGGCGACGCCGAGGCGATCGGCGAGCTCACCGACGACCCGGTGGCCGCCTGGGCCGTCCCGGACGGCATGACGGCGGCACAGGTCCTCGACCGCTATCGCGCCGAGGCCGAGCGCAGCGACGCGATCGTCCTGGCGCGCAGCCTCGACGACCCGCCGGCCTGGTGGCCCGACTTCTTCGGCGACTTCCGGCTCGACAGCGTGCGCGAGGTGCTGCTCCACGTCATCACCGAGACCGCCACCCACGCCGGCCACCTCGACGCCGCCCGTGAGCTGATCGACGGGCGCCAGTGGATGGTGCTCGACTGACTGTGCGCCCCCGCAGCGCGGCCGGTCCAGACCGCCGTGAACGCGGTCTGTAACGCCATCGGGGTCTCCACCGCTTTGTGGGGTGACGCGTCCACCGGGGACGCCATCCCAGGAGGAACCCATGGCATCGTTCTCGCTGCGGCGGGCCGCCGGCATCGCAGTCGTCGCGACGGTCGTCGGGCTGGTCGCCCCCACGCCCACCGCCCAGGCGGCGGCCCCGGTCACCTCGACCGCGGCCCACGCCCCGACCCTGCACACCACCCTCACCGGGCGCGCCGCCACGCGCGTCATGAACCGCGGGCTCGTGGACGTCGTCCGCGGCCACCTCCGCGTCCACCGGTTGGCCCTGCGTCACCGCGAGATCGTGCTCCAGTCGCGCGCGTCCGGCGCCGTCGACTGGGTCGACGTGGCCACCGACCTGACCAACCGGCTCGGCGTCGCCAAGTTCATCGTCGACCCTGCTGCGGACACCACCTATCGGCTGTCCTTCGCCGGAAGCGCGCGGCTCGACCCCGCCGTCAGCCGCGAGCTGACCGTCCGCGCCCGCCCCGATGTGACCCTCACGGCCGACCCGTCGACCATCGTCGTAGGTGACAGCACCACGCTGACCGGCACGGTGAGTTCCGACGGCACGCCGCTCGTCGGCCGCGCCGTCAACCTGTGGGCCATGAAGATCGGCCGCCCGCGGACGCTGCACCTCGTGGCTGCCGGCACGACCGACGACGCCGGCATGGTCGTGTTCACCGAGTCGCCCAACCGCAGCATGCGCTACCGGCTGCACGTCAAGGCCACCGACGACTCGCCGATGTCGTGGAGCAGGGTGACCCGCGTTCGGGTCACCCCCGCCCCGGCGACCGAGTAGCATCCGGCGGGTTCCAGGCCGGCACGCGCAGATCAGGACACGCGTTGGCGCGCAGACGTCGCATCGACTCCCACCGGCCCGACTCCACGGGGGATCGGGCCGGTGGGCTGCGCCCTGGGCCGACGCCGTCCGCGACCGACGCGACCGACATGGCGCGTGATCCCGACGACCTGGATCGTGCGCTCGCCGGCGCCCGAGCCGGGGACGAGGTGGCCTTCGGCCGCCTCTGGCGTGAGCTCCACCCACCGCTGCTGCGCTATCTCACGGTGCGCGGCGACGAGGCACCCGAGGACGTCGCGGCCGAGACCTGGCTCCAGGTGATCAGGGATCTGGCCGGCTTCCAGGGCGGGATCACCCAGTTCCGGGCTTGGCTGTTCACGGTGGCCCGCCACCGTGCCATCGACCAGGGAAGGGCCCGAGCAGCCCGGCCGGTGGTGGTGGTCCCGGACCCGGTGGGCGCCGGGCCAGCGCAGCGGTCGGCGCCCAGCGCCGAACAGACGGCCGAGGAACGGGCGGCCACCGCGGCGGCGCTTCGTGCGGTGGCCGGGCTGCCGCCCGACCAGGCGGAGCTCGTCATGCTCCGCGTCGTCGCGGGGCTCGACGTCGCCACGGTCGCCAACCTGGTCGGCAAGAGCCCGGGCGCGGTGCGGGTCGCCGTCCATCGCGCCCTCAAGACGCTGTCCCAGGACCCCACAGTCCGATCAACGAGTGAGGCGGTGTGACGTGAGCGAGCCACAAGGCCCCCACGGCCCCGACGAGCCGACGACCCCGGTCGACGACGTCCTGCCGGCTGACCTGGTCGCCGCGTTGCGCGCCCCCGGATCGGAGGAGGAGCTGGCTGAAGAGGCCTGGTATGTCGGAGCCTTCCGGCAGCACCAGCAGACGGCGCTCGCGCCCGTCGTTCCCGCCCAGCGTGGTCCGCGCCGTCTCAACGTGCGTCGACTCGGCACCGGGGGCACGGCCGTCGTCGTGGCCGTCGCGCTCACCGGCGGCGTGGCCGCCGCCTTCACCGGCAACCTCCCGGACCCGGTGCAGCACTTCGCCCATGTCGTCATCGGGGCGCCCGCGCCCAGCCCGGAACGGCGTACCCCTGCGGCCACCGACGAGCGGACCGACGACGCGTTGCCGGCCCCGGCCTCGCCGTCGGCGAGCCCGCCCGCGGGGTCCAGCGACGGCCCTGGGGCGAACCGCTCCTCCGGTGACGACCCGAGCGGGGGAGGGTCCCCGAGCGGAGACCTGAGCCCGACCACCGGAGGGGGCTCGCAGGGATCGGCACCGAGCCGCACCCCCAGCCCGTCGGACGAGCCGAGCTCGTCGCCCTCGCCCGTCGTCGACCCGCCGGCCGCGCTGTCGATGTCGGGGAGCTCCCACCTCGCTTCCTTCGGCGCCACCATCTCGCTCAGCGGGCGCCTCACCACCGCCTCGGGCGCACCCGCGGCCGGCCGCAAGGTCGTGCTGCTCGTGCGCGACTCCGGCGGCTGGGCAGCGCTCGCCAAGGCGACCGCCGACGGATCGGGCAACGTCGCCGTCACCAGCCGCCCGGTCACCGGAGCGCAGCACTACCGGTGGCGCGCCAAGCCCGGCGTGAGTAGCGACGCCTGGCGGGTCAAGGTCAAGGCCACGATCTCAGCAACGGCCGACGTGGGTGACACGACCACGACCATCACGGCCGCGACGGTCGGGGCAGCGGCGGGTGACATCGTCGAGCTCTATGCCCGGGTCGGCGGACGCCTGGTCGAGGTGGGGCAGGCGGGTGTCACCGCAGGCGGCACCGCCACCTTCCGGGTCCCGACGCCGGTCCGCAAGCGGCCGTTCGGCGTACGGCTGGTCCCGACGAAGGACCACACCGCAGCGCGCGCCAAGGTCACCGTGGCTCCCGCCGCGGGCAAGCCGGTGGTCGGGACGCGGGTGCCCGGGATGCTGGTGCCCGGG
>JAGQUE010000078.1 GCA_020438665.1 Nocardioidaceae bacterium
GTCAACTCCCAGGTCAAGGTCGACATCACCCGTGCGGAGACGATCTCCCTGCCGCTGGTGTTCATCTTGAGCTTCCTGATCTTCGGAAGCATCGCCGCGGCGGTGATGCCGACGCTGGTCGGCGGTGTCGCCGTCGTCGGTGCCTTCAGCCTGGTCCGCGCCATCACCACCGTGACCGACGTGTCGGTGTTCGCCATCAACGTCATCACCATGATGGGCATGGGACTGGCCATCGACTATGCGCTGTTCATCGTCAGCCGCTTCCGTGAGGAGTTGGACAGCCACGGAGATGACGTGGGTCGTGCCCTCGCCCGGACCATGGCGACCGCGGGCCGCACCGTCTTCTTCTCCGGGATCATCGTCACCGCGTCGCTGTCGTCCCTGCTGATCTTCCCGCTCGACTTCCTCAAGTCGATGGGTTACGGCGGGATGGCCGCCGTCCTGGTGGCCATGGTCGCCTCCCTGACCGTGTTGCCCGCCGTCCTGGCCCTGCTCGGGCGTCGCATCGACTGGGGTCGTCTCCCCCGGCGGCGCCGGACCGGGCGACACGCCCTGGGCCACCACCGCTGGGCACGTCTGGCGCGCAGCGTGATGAGACGCCCCGTGGTCTATGTGCTGTTCATCTCTGCGTTCCTGCTCTTGATCGGCAGCCCCATCCTGGGTGCCCGGTTCGGCGCCGTCGACGAACGCGCCCTGCCCCAGGACGCGCCGAGCCGCGTCGCACTGGATCTGATCCGCGACGAGTTCGGGGGCGAGCTGTCCAGCGCCGACGTGCTCGTGCGCGGGGGCACTCAGGCCGACATCGTCGGCTATGCCGACCGGCTCCGCGCCGTCCCGGGTGTCCTGGCCGTGACCGTCATCGGCCAGACCGGCACAGGTGCTGACGCGGTCTCCCTCATCCAGGCGACCTGGGAGGGCAACGGACAGACCGAGGAGTCCCAGGACCTGGCCCGCGACCTCCGCGCGGTCGATCAGCCGGGCGGCGCCGCCGTCGACATCGGCGGGGTCAGTGCGTCGACCGTCGACCTGGTGCAAGCCATCTATGGCAAGCTGCCCGCGATGGCCGCCATGGTCGGGGTGATCATGATGGTGCTGCTCTTCATCGCGTTCGGGTCGGTCGTGCTCCCGATCAAGGCGATCACCATGAACACGGTCTCGATCGCCGCGTCGTTCGGCGTGGTGACCTGGATCTTCCAGGACGGCCACCTGTCCGGGCTGCTCGGCTTCGAGTCCCCCGGCTTCCTCGACGCCACCGAGCCGATCCTGATGCTGGCGATCCTCTTCGGCCTGTCGATGGACTATGAGGTCTTCCTGCTGTCGCGGATCCGGGAGGACTATGACGCCACCGGCGACAACACCGCCGCCGTCGCGGCCGGTCTGCAGCACACGGGCCGCATCATCACCAGCGCAGCCCTCCTCCTCGCCGTCGTGATCGGAGGCTTCGCGACCTCCGAGATCGTCATGATCAAGATGGTGGGCGTCGGCATGCTGGTGGCCGTGCTGCTCGACGCGACCGTCGTCCGCGCGCTGCTCGTGCCCGCCACGATGCGTCTGCTCGGTCGCCTCAACTGGTGGGCCCCCGGGCCGATGCGACGGTGGTGGGAGCGCCACGGCCACGGCCGCGCCGCCCTCGAGCCCGATGGCACCTCCGAGCCCGGCCCCGTGCTGACACCCGAGGCCGCGGATGCCAGCATGACGCATGGACCAGAGCCATCGTCTGCGCGCGGAGAGGGAGCAAGCCCGGCAGCGGCTGGCCACGCTACGCCGTGACCTCGCCGAGGTCATCGCGGCAGCCCGCGACACCAACGCCGATGACGAGCACGATCCGGAGGGCGCCACGATCGCCTTCGAGCGCTCGCAGGTGGGAGCCCTGATCAGCCAGGCCGAGGAGCACCTGGCCGAGATCGAGGCCGCGCTCGAGCGCCTCGCAGCCGGGGGCTTCGGGATCTGCGAGGGCTGTGGGCGGCCGATCCCACCCGCGCGGCTGGAGGCCAGACCCACCGCCCGCCGGTGCGTCGGGTGCGGCTGAGCCTGGAACCATCCTGCGCCCGCAACCGGCGGCACACCCGCGCGCTGTGCCAGGATCTCGCCCGTGGCGCGAGCAGGTTGGGTCGGGGCGGTGCTGACGGCGGCGCTCGTGGCGTCGTCGCTGGACGGCGGGATCGTTGGTCGGGCCGATGGTGCGCCGGCAGCGCACACCGCGGCGCCGGACCCCTTCACCGTCACCCGCGCCATGACGATGAACGACCCCACCCACCATCGGGGGGCTGTGGCCCGTCAGCTGCGGCGCTACATCGAGCACACGCCGCCCGGGGCCACGATCTCGATCATGTCGTTCTATCTCTCGTCCTCGATCACGTGGCCGGCCCTCAAGGCGGCCTACGAACGTGGCGTCAACATCCGCGCCGTCCTCTATGGCGGCCCCGACGGCAGGCCGCTGGCCGGCGTGTCCGGGGAGGGTGTCCAGCTCGCCGAGCTGATCGCCGCTGGTCGCGCCCGGGGGCGCCGCGGCTCCTGGGTCGTGTGGACCAAACGGACCGCCCGTGGCAAGGACTCCCCCAACACCGTGATGCATGCCAAGCTCTGGCTGTTCTCCCGGGTGGGCCGGACCCGCACGGTCTCGATGATCGGCTCCTACAACAACGGCGACCCCCCGGACGCGCGGGCCTTCTCCGCCATGGTGACCCTGACCGACGAGCAGCTCTATGCCGACCTGCAGACGGTCTTCCAGGAAGCAGCGCAGGACCGGCGGGCGGGCCGCAACCCCCACGTGCGGTTCAGCGGAGACGGGTGGGACGCCTATGCCTTCCCGTCGACGCCGATCACGCGCGACAACGACCCCGTGATGGAGCGGCTGCTGGCCATCCCGGGTGACGCCGACACCGAGATGGCGATCTCGATGTACTCCATGCAGGGTCGCCGCGGTGCCTGGCTGGCCAAACGGCTGGCCGCCATGGTGCGTCACGGCGCTCGGCTGACGTTCGTGGTGGGCCCCGATGTCGACCCGTCCGTCGTCCGCACACTCCGATCGGCCGGTGCCACGATGGAGGACGGCTGCTGGCGGACCGGTGACAAGCGGCACCCCTACGCCTACACCCACGACAAGGAGATGACGGCGTCGTGGGTCGAGGACGGACAGCGACGCTACGCCGCCTGGATCGGCTCCGACGACTGGGGAAACGGCCCCGGTGGCTCCAAGTCGGACCAGGTCACCATCGGGCTCTATTCGTCCTGGGCCTACCAGCGGCTGAGCCGCCTGCTCGCGCCCCAGATCGCCCACGAGCCGGACAACCTGGCGCGTTGTCGACCGCTATGACGCCTCAGTTGGTGAGGACGCCGTCCAGGTCGATCCTGCCGTGGCCCCGGCTCGCGAGGTTGACGATGGTGACGGTGTCCGTCACCTTGATCGCCCGCTGCCACACGACCATCCGCGGCTGGTTGGTGGGCGCATGGGTGTTGACCGTGGCGACCCGCGTGCCGTTGACCAGCACCCGGAACCGTCCCCGGGCCGGGCCACGGTGCATCACCAGGCCCACGTGCAGGTCGCTCGAGCGGCCACCGGCGAAGGTGATCGTCGCAGTGGCGCCCTTCTCGGAGGTCGTGGTGACGCTGCCGTCGGACCAACAGCCGCACGTCGCGGTCGCCCAGCCGGCCGAGTAGTCGATGACGGCCCCGGCCGCATAGTGAGAGTCGTCGGTTGCGTTGTTGTTCTGGGTGAAGGAGAACAGCCCTCCACCGACGTTGTTGGTGATCGCCTGGCCGGACGCGTCGGTGGCCGTGATGTCCCAGTCGCTGGGCATCCACGACCCACCACCGCACTCCTGGTTGGCATCGGTGGTGGCGCGCACGAGCCTCGTCGCCGGCGATGAGGCTCCCTCAGCGCCCGGCCCCCAGCCCTTGGTGTTCTCCACCCAGCTGTAGGACACCGGCCCCGTGTCATCGGACCCGGACCAGCTCAGCACCTGCTGCACCGTGACCCAGACCTTGCCCTGCCCGGGCTGCCAGGCGTCGTCACACGGCACCGGCGTGTCCACCGACACGCGGCTGCCGACCAGGAACGACGACGCGGCCGGTGTGGTCAGGGCGGGCGGCGCGTCGACGGCCGCCTGCGCCGGTGCGACCCCCATCGCACCAGCCACCAGCAGCACTCCTGCCGACGCGACCAGCCCGCGCCTGACCTTCACCATCAAGACCTCTCCCCCAAGGTCCGCCGGCCGTCCCCACTGCGACCGTGCAAGGGCTACTTACCCAGCCGGCGGCCGCGTCGAAACATCCGCGACCCAGGAGGCCCGGGTGTTCTAGACCAGTGTCGTTCCTCGGCCTTCGCGTCACCGACCGGGGTTGAGCCGGGCCACCTCGGCGTTGAGAACCGTGGCGAACGAGGTCCAGGCCGCATAGGGAGCCAGCGCGAGCCCGTACGGGCGCTTCACCTTGCCGGCCCGTCGCGCGAGGTCGGCCGAGCTCGCGGCGAGCACGACCGCGACCGGGACCGCGGCCCGCAGTCGCTTGGCGCCGAAGAAGACCATGCTCCACCCGGCGTTCAGCACGAGGTTGAGGGCGAGCGCTCGTCGGTAGGCCGCGGCCTCGGTGTCACGTCCCGACTCCTCGAGCTCGGTCAGGACGGCACCGGAGGTCCCGGCGATGTCGGCATAGAGCGGCGTCCACACGAGCGGGAACGCCCATCCGGGCGGCTGCCATCCGGGCTTGCGGAGGCCGGCATACCACTCACTCGTCGGCTCGGTGGCCAGCGAGCCCGCCGCTGCTGCCGCGGTGACACCCAGCGCCGGCCCGACGGTGTGGCGGACCCGGAGGCGGCTGAGCGGGCTCATCGTGGGCCTCCGCTCCCGAGCCGCACGACCATCTTCCCGGTGTTCTCGCCTCGCAGGACGCCCAGGAAGGCCTCGACAGCGTTCTCGATCCCCTCCACGCTCGTCTCTCGAAGGGTCAAGGTGCCGTCGGCGAGCCACCCGGCGGCCCTGGCGGCGTAGTCGCGCGCGAGGTCGTAGTGATCACCGACCAGGAACCCCTCGATCCGACCGCGGGTCTGGATCAACCGCGCCAGGTTGCGTGGCCCCGGCGTGGGCTCGGTGTCGTTGTAGACCGAGATCATGCCGCAGACCGCGACCCGGCCGTGGAGCCGCAACGAGCCGATCGCGGCCTCCAGGTGGTCGCCGCCGACGTTGTCGAAATAGACGTCGATCCCGTCGGGCGCCGCCTCACGCAGCTGCGCGGACACCGGACCGTCCTTGTAGTTGAACGCCGCGTCGAAGCCGAGATCCTCCACGAGGTGGCGCACCTTCTCAGCCGAGCCGGCACTGCCGACCACCCGCGACGCCCCGAGCGCCTTGGCGACCTGGCCGACCGCGCCCCCGACCGCGCCGGCAGCCCCGGACACGAACACGACGTCGCCCTCCCGGAGGGCCGCCACCCGGGCGAGTCCGGCGTACGCCGTCAGCCCGGTCATGCCGAGGACGCCGAGATAGGCCGAGGCGGGGGCTGCCTCCGCATCAACGACGCGGGCGCCGGAGGCGTCGAGGACGGCCACCTCGCGCCAGCCGAGCCCATGGAGGACGTGGTCGCCCACGTCGAAGCCGTCCGCTCGCGACTCCTCCACGACGCCGACGGCACCCCCCTGCATGGCCTCGCCGAGCGCATAGGGCGCCGCATAGGACTTCGCCGCACTCATGCGGCCGCGCATGTAGGGATCGACGGACATGACCACGTTGCGGACCCTGATCTGGCCATCGTCGAGCCCGGGGACGACGCTCGTCACGAGCTCGAAGTCGTCCTGGGTGGGCCATCCCACCGGGCGAGAAACGAGGCGGACCTCGCGGGGAGCGGTCGGAGCGGGGAGCGGGCTGGAGATCGTCACGGATGCCTCTCGTCGTGGGTGGTCATCTCATGGCAACTCACGGCGAGGCGGGTCTCTTCCCGCCGCGTCGTAGGCTCGCGGCATGGCCGGCCGACCCGCGACGGTGGATGACGTCCATGCGGCCGCCCTGGCGATGCCGCACGCGACGGTCTATCCAGGGACCCAGGCGCGGCCGGTCTACCAGGTCGGCGGCAGGTCGTTCGTCTTCTTCCGCAACCCCCGGCCGGACGCCGTGGACCCGGTCAGCGGTGAGCGCTACGACGACGTGATCGTCGTGTGGGTCCCCGACGAGGGCGACAAGCAGGCGCTCGTGGAGGACGACTCGAATCCGTTCTTCACGACCGCGCACTTCGATGGCCACCCGTCGGTCCTGGTGCGCGCGAGCCGCCTCGGCGAGATCACCGTCGACGAGATCACCGAGGTCGTGCAGGAAGCGTGGCTGTCCCGCGCCTCGGCGCGCCGCCGCGACGCCTGGCTCCGCGACCACCCCACCGGTGCGCCCGGCTGAAGGTCACTAGCCCTGGTTGCCCCACCCGAGGGCATCGTGCTGCTCGCCTGCGGGGTGCTCGGGCCACTGCTGCTGGTCCCAGGAGGGCCGCTCATAGGCCGACGGGGCAGCCGGCGCCGGCGCGGCCTGGGACGACTGCACCGAGCCGCTCAGGGTCCGTAGCAGGCCGACCTGCTGCCCGATCAGGGTGCCGTCGAGCGGTACCGCGATCCCACTGACCTCGCCGGAGAGCGAGCCGAGCAGGTCCATGTCGCGCTGCGCCCGCTCGACCTGGGCGTTGACGGTGCCGGCGACCTGGTGGGTGCTGGGGTCGGAGTGGTCGGCCCGGTCCAGCCAGGAGCGGATCATCATCTGCGGCATATCGAGCAGGTCGCGCAGCGACGCGATCTGCCGGGCGGCCGCCGCGGCGAGCTCGGCGTTGTGGGCGGCCATCTGGTGGGTCTCGGCCATGCCCTCGTCGAGGGCGCGGCACAGGGCCTCGATGGCGGGACCGGCATCGCCGGTTGCGGCGACATCGTCGATGACCTCGGCCAGGAACTGGCCGACCGTGTCGTTGTGGAGGACCGCGAGGGCGATCCGGAACCGGGTCTGGGCACAGCTGGCGTGCAGCTCGTTGAGCTCGTCGATCAGCTCGCTGAGGACCGGGGCGATCTCGGGGGCCATATCCGCCCAGACACGCAGATAGACCATGACCGAGGCGAACGCACCGCTGCTGTCGGCCTCCCGGATCCGGTTGGCGGTCTGCTCGTTGCTCGCGACGGTCTCGCGCAGCACCGGGGCCGCGGCCAGCAGCTCGTCGGCGACGTTCTGCAGCTGGGCCAGCCGCGCGGTCCACTGGCGCAGCTCGGCGTCGATGCGGTGGGCTGCGGTGAGCATCTCGGCGAGCGTCCCGGTCGCCTCGGAGCGCTGCGGTATCCCGGCGGAATGCTCCATTCGCGCCTGCACCTCGGCCGGGAGAGCGGTCCAGATGAACTCGTCGTACGACGAGAAGCCGGCTTCGGCGAGGAGCTGACCGAGCCGCTCGGCACCACGCTCGGCCGCCTCACGGGCCGAGACACCCTCGGCGCGCAGCCGGAGCTCCTCGGGCCGGACGGCGGCATAGAGCGAGAAGGCCGCATCGTGGAGCGCGTCGACGAAGGGGCGCGACCGCACCGACAGATAGCCGTCGGCGAGGGGCGTGATCGTTGCGAACACGCCATAGGTGCTGCCGTCGGCGGCGAGGTTGTCGACATAGGCGCAGAACGGCCGGCCGGCCTCGCAGGTGTCCCACAGCACCTTGAAGGCGCCACCCGGCATCACGGGGTGCCGGATGATGTTGTGGGGCGCGCCGACGAGCTGCTCCCACGGGAAGCGTGACATCCGGACGAACACGGAGTTCGCCTGCTCGATGATGCCTTTGGCGTCAGTGGTGGAGAAGAACAGGTCGTCGACCCCGACCTCGTGACGCGCGCCCGAAACCGCCCGAGTCTCTTCGTGCATGGTGAGCCCCTTGTCGTAGACCCCGCGGGATGAGAATAGGACTCCGAGCCGTCCTGCGAACGGGAAACGAGGCAGGCTACCGCGCAGCAAATGTGACCTACGACATTAGGCTTGCCTGATGACGTCCACCCGCAGCCTGCGCCAGGACGAGGCCCGCCACCGCGCGGGCCTCCTCGATGTCACCTCCTATGACGTGACCCTCGACCTCGACCAGGGCGACAAGGACTTCTGGTCGCGCACAGTGATCCGGTTCACCTCGGCCGGCGGCCCGACGTTCGTCGACGTCAAGCCGCGGATCCTCGACGCCGCCACGCTCGACGGCCAGCGGCTCGACCTCGACACGCTCCGCCAGGGCCGGCTCCCTCTCGAGACCACTCCCGGCGAGCATGAGCTCGTGATCGAGGCCACGATGGGCTACCGGAACGACGGCGAGGGCCTGCACCGCTCTGTCGACCCGGCCGACGGCCGCTCCTATGTCTACGGCATGTCCTTCATGGACGCCGCGCCATCGGTCTATGCCTGCTTCGACCAGCCCGACCTCAAGGCGCCGTTCACCTTTCACGTTCGGGCGCCGAAGGACTGGACCGTCGTCGGCAACACCCGCGGCACCCAGGTCGAGCCGGGCGAGTGGGAGTTCGCGACCAGCCAGCCGCTGTCGACCTATTTCACGACCCTCGTCGCCGGGCCCTATGCCCTCATCACCGACGACCACGACGGGATCCGGCTCGGTGTCTCGGCGCGGGCCAGCATCGCCAGCCAGCTCGAGGCCGACGCCGACGATATCCTGACGGTCACCAAGCAGAGCTTCGACGAGCTGCATCGGCTGTTCGGGATCCGCTACCAGTTCGGGGACTACCACCAGGCGTTCGTGCCCGAGTTCAACGCGGGCGCCATGGAGAA
>JAGQUE010000738.1 GCA_020438665.1 Nocardioidaceae bacterium
GCTGGACCGGCAGTGCATACCGCCGCCGATGCTCCAGCGGGGTGGGGTCAACACGCGCCCAGTCCTTCTTCGCAATCATGGCGGTCTGCCCGGAAGCGCCGTTACCGGCTCATCGGGGATACAGAAGAGTTCGGCGTCAGGCTGGGAGGTGGCATCTCGTTACGCCCGGGATCGTCCAACCCTATGGCACTGAGGCTGAATGCAACACCCGCCGAGACCATAAGCACAGCGACCGCGGGCACCGTCGCTGGCAACCATCTTGGAGAATCCGACTCAGCCAGATCCGCCAACGCCTTGTCGTAGGAGATGCGCCCCGACGAG
The DNA here is from genome assembly GCA_020438665.1 of Nocardioidaceae bacterium. The sequence continues at coordinate 322 of JAGQUE010000738.1, forward strand.
GCGGCCAGTCGCCGCGCGTTCTGATCGAGATCACGCCCTACATCGGACGACGCAATCATTAGGACGGACGCTAAGGTAAGTAACCAACTGCCTAGTTCTGTGGTGTCGTTCGCGACTCGCGAAGCAGCAACAGAAAGGGTGACCGTTCCAACGACGAACCAGACGCGGTGAAATCTGCTGAGCTGACTCGCAGCCCAGATACCGGCCGACGATTTTAGCGGACTCACTGCCCGGCCACGGGGATCGTGGGCCCGTCGGAAACTTCCCGAGCAACTCGCTCAATCGCGTCTGCTTCAGGCTTCATGCGGAGAGCATCGAGCTTCTTGGACATCGCCACTGACCAGTCATCCCAAGCCCGGAATTCGAGTTCGATCTGCAGGAGGTACCCCTCCTTTTTCTTGGAAGACATGCTCTGGGTTAGTTCCGTGACTTGCTGCGTCCGAGCATTGAGCGCGCTCTGTCCCATTTCGAGCTTGCGCTCCATTTCTCGACGGATTGCGTCTATACGGTCAACCACGTCAGACGCGAGGTCGGCAGGCATGACCGAATCGAAGTCGACTACGACCCTGAATGTGTCGTCCGCCTCCAGGACGAGGACGCCCAATCCAGCCGCCGCACACGCCTTCTCCAGCTCAGGCGAGACCTGTTCGTAGACCAGGTTCAGTTTCACGTTCGCCAACTTCCGAACGTGCAGGCCGAAGTTCACGAGCCACTTCGGAGGAGCGTCCTCGATCAGTGGGCGCACGTAGTAGAAGTAGCGCACACCTGCATCGTCCAGGCTTTGCAGATCTCCCTTCAGCCGCGCCTTCAGCCCAGAATCGGGAAGTTCGAGACGCTCCAGATCTTCGACGGACTGGTGACCTGCCTGATCAACGGCGATCACGCAGCGTTCTCGCATCCCGGCCTTCTCGGTGGACTCAAATGGAGTCGTCACGACTCACCATCCAAGATCCGGTCGATGACTGATCGAAGCCGGCGGAGGCGGTCACGCAAACCACCGGAGACGCGCAGTCCTTCTACGAGGCCCTCCAGATCGAGGACCAGCATGTCAGCCTTCTTCTGAAGTGCCTGCTGCCTGTAGGCGTCTGCCGCAACAGATTCAAATACGGATCGAGGGGACACGCTCTCGTCCTCAACGAGTTTCCGACTGGCGTCAAGCACCGACTGTCGATCAACGACATCGTTGTCGATCGCGTTCACCAACTTGCTGACGTACCGAAAGTCCGTGACCGCTGGCAGGTTCCCAGACTCGGCCTTCTTGGCGAACTGCCGGATCACTGTGGGGCGGTCGTACTCGTCGTCGAGTTCCGGCAACTCCTTTCGGAGCACCGACTCTGCAGCCTGGATCTCGAGGTACAGATCCTCTCGGTGAACCTGCTTCGTGCGATCGAGGTGCGCCTCCTCTTGGATCAACTGCAACTCACTGTCGGGAAGCGTGAGCAGCCTCCGTGCGCGCCGAACAGTCGACCGCGTCAGGCCGGTCATCTCGGCCAAGCGGGTCTCACGAGACTCGCCCGAGATGAGCATTACGTCGCGAAGCGAAAGGGTCACAGAGATGAGCGGCCAGTCCTCGCGGACGTTGTGGATGTTGAACATCCGCAGGAGGTTGTCAAGCGGTGACGGCTTCGGAATGACGTTGACTGGAACCTGGTCCATTCCGAGGTCCAGAGCGCACCGCCACCGCCGCTCACCGTCCATGAGGACGTAGTGCTCGACGTTGGGGTCGGGCTTGTAGACGATGAGGGGTACCAGAACGCCCACTTCTTGAAGCGACGTGCGCAACTGATCAAGACGCTCTTCGTTGAAGTATCGCCTCGGATTACTCGGGTTCTTCTCGATCGTCTCCGGATCGATCGAGGCCTGGGTGCCTTGCGTCTCGCCTGTCACTTGCCGATTAACCTCACGAGTAGATGAGCGCTTCAGTTACGCGACGCCTGAACTGCTTATTGTTGGCAAGCGTGCTCATGCGGGAGACCTCAACGATCCTAAAGTCGCTGTATAGCGTCCGGATTGCGTCGTGGTCCGCATTCGTGATGATCACGTGCACGCCGGAGTCGCGGAGCGCCCGCGCGCACGCTGCGAGCCGTTCTTGATCGGCCCAACGGAATAGCGTCTCGTTGTAATCTACGAACCCGTTGTTGTTGTGGCCCGTGACGTAGGGAGGATCAAAGAAGACGAGGTCACCGGCTTGGGCGTCGGCGACACTCTCCTCGAAGTCCGCGATGGCGACGCGAACGCCTGGCTTGCCGAGTGCAGAGCCACAGCTGACCACGTGCTCGCGACTCGGCAAGGTCGACGTCTTCGGAGCACCGTATGGAACGTTGAACTCACCTCTGCTGTTGACGCGATACAGGCCGTTCCAGCAGGAGCGGTTGAGGTAGATGAAGTTGGCTGCCTGCCGGACCGGTTCAGTTGGACGTTCGGCTCGAACCCTGTAATACATCTCCTTGTCCAGCGGGTTGAGATTCGAAAGCGCCTCGTACACCTCCCCAGGAGCACGGGCGATCGTTCGATACAGATCGATCACCGGAACGCACGTGTCACCGAGCGCCGCACGATCCGGTTGCAGGAGGAAGAAGAGAGCACCGCTGCCGGAGAAGGGCTCGTAGTAGGTCCCAAATGCATCGGGCAAAGCGTTGACTAGGTCAGGCAACAGACGCTGCTTCGAGCCCGCCCATCGCAGGATGGGGCGCGGCAGCGCGGAAAGGGGCCGCCGAGCGCGCTCCATCAGTGCAGGCTTGTCGACCTGGTAGACGTGTTCGTCCGTGGCCCGGACCATGGCCGTCATCTCAGTAACTGTTCCCCTTCATCCGAGTAGGCGTGTCCCCACCGTATCGGCCACCGTCCCCCAGATCCGGCTTTTCGCGCCCAAGTCGCAGCGTTCGGCCAAGTCCTCGGATCCACCGACGAATGTCGCTGGCCACGGGTGATGGGACCTCTGCGTTGCCAGGCGGCCGGACCACCTGGTCGTGTGAGTGAGCATCACCGTGGCCCGCGCACGAAAGCATGCAACCGCACCACGCGTATCGCTCCCTGGCCCTGCCAAGGGCCGAAGGGGTAGGTCGAACTCAGCAGCCTGCATACCGTCATCGGTTGCGTTCCACCGCGAGAGCGGCCACGTCCTGGCCGCGCATAGACCATCTAGAAGAGCCCACTTGATCCGGGGCGGTTGTCCCCGTTCTCTGCCGCGAGCGCTGACAGGCGCCGGGCAATCTCGGCATCCCTGTCGGCGGCCGCGTGCTGATAGCGCATCGCCGCGCCAGGAGTCGAGTGCCCGAGCCGGCCCATGAGCTCGGCCAGGGTGGCTCCGGTCTGGGCGGCGAGGACGGCGCCGGTGTGGCGGAGGTCGTGCCAGCGGAGGTCGGGGCGGCCGGCCGCGTTCCGGGCCGGGTAGAAGACCTTGTAGAGGGTGGCCGGCGCCATGTGGTGGGTGCTGTCCGCGGCGGATGGAAACAGCAGCGCGTCGCGACCGCGGCCGGTGTGGTCGGCGAGGTGCGTCTCGATCATGGGCAGCAGGTGGGGCGGGATGGCGACGTCGCGGATCCCGGCCTCGGTCTTGGGCGGGCCGATGATGAACTCGCCATTGACCCGGACCACTCCCCTACGGATCTTGACCCTGTTGTTGCGCAGGTCGATGTCGCCTCGGCGGAGCTCGGTGAGCTCGCCGAATCTCAGGGCGCACCAGGCCGCTAACAAAGCCATCAGCTTGTAGCGGTCGGGCAAGTGCTCGACGATGACCCGCAACTCCTCCAGGGTCGCGGGCTCGACCCGGTGAGCCCGTTTGGTGTTGCCGGCGCCGCGGATGTGGGCGGGGTTGTACGGGATGAGCGGGTAGGGCCGCGCTGAGGCGGCACTGGTGAGGATGGCTCGCAGCAAGCTGTAGGCGTGCGCCCTGATCGTCTCGCGCCCCGGTGCCAGCGCGTCGTACCAGAGGTCGATGTCCTCGGCGGTGATGTGGTCGATGCGGATGTCGCCGAACTCGGGGTAGACATACCGGTCCAGCACCATGCGGTACTGCTGCCTGGTGGTAGGTCGCAACTGGCGACCCTGAGTCTTTCGGTTGGCCAGCCACTCGTCGCCGTAGGCGCGGAGGGTTGGTACGTCGCGGCGTCTGGAGCTGCGGGCGGCCAGGTCGGGCGCCCAGAGCTCCATCTGGATCTCCGCACGCCTGGCAGCAAGCCACGCGACCGCATCGTCTTGGGCGTCGAACGTCTTCGGCGCGCGGTAGAGCTGCCCGTCGGGTCCGATGTAGGCGGCGCGGTATCGTCCAGATGGAAGGCGCTCGAGACGCCCGAACGAGCGCCTCTTCCTCGACGTGTTCCTCGGCACGCGGCTCGCCCCCTTGGCCCGAACGTGGGACAAACGAGGAATATCGTGACCTCGACCGGCCCGCACCTGTCGAGTCCTGTCATCCCTCGAAAATGCCCTCTGACCTGCGATTTTACCTGATCCGCCAGGTCAGAGCCACGGCCGAAATCGGGCCCTCTCCGATCTTCAAACCCATCTCTTGGCGATTTCTTTCGACATCCCGAACGAATTCGAAAATCGCCTATAAATGTTCACAAGATAAACGATTCAGGGGTCGATCCAGCGATTCCGATTGAAGACGAGGTCGGTGCGGCGCTTGGCGGTGAGAAGGTCTGGAGCGCCGAGCTTCATGGATCCATAGAGGCGGTGCGGGTCCACGCCGTTGGCCCGGAGCAGCGGCTCGGCGCGCTGCGACACGCTCCCCTTCACTCCGAAGTTCGCGAGCAGGTCCTGGACGCTGAGTCCGGACCAGTAGGCGCCGACCGTGTTGTTGGCGCGGCAGATCACCCAGGCCACCGCCGCGGCGGCGCGTGCCGGTGAGGCCTTGCGGCGGAAGATGGCCGGGTCGGCG
>JAGQUE010000671.1 GCA_020438665.1 Nocardioidaceae bacterium
CCCTGAGTGAAATTGAGAAACTGAACGTTCATGGTGCATCGGATGTCGAGCGGTGTCCACGACGACCCCGAGATCCTCCGCCTGCCGACGCTCGCGCCGGTGGTGCTCCTCACCCCGCAGTTGTTGTCCGCCGGCATGGGTACCGCGGCCGCATGAAGCCGCTCCGCGTCGGTCTGGTCGCAGACCCGGCCAAGCCCACCCAGATCGCCCACCAGTTCGAGGACCTGGACCCGCCCCACGGCAAGGACCGGCCCGGCTGGGACGTGGAGGTGGTCAGCGAGCCGTTCACGCTCTCCTGCGAGGACGTGGACACCGCACTGTCGCGGCTGGCGGACCACGCCCGTGAGGAGCAGTGGGACCTCGTCGTCGGACTCACGGAGCTCCCCCTGCGTGACGACGACGGCCGGTACCTCCTGATCGAGACCGATCAACGGCAACGGACCGCGGTGCTCTCGCTGCCGGCGCTGGGCAGTGTTCGCATGCACCGCCGCAGCAAGCGCGCGCTCCGCGAGCTCATCAGCGGGATGGCCGACACCACCTCGGAGCAGGACCGCCGCGTGCCGCTCCCCCGCCGCAGCGGCCACTGGCGGCTGCTCCTGGGCATGGTGCTCGCCAACCGGCCGTGGCTGCTGGTGCCCGGGCTCAAGTCCGCTCTGGTCGCAGCCCTGACGACCGGCGCCATCGCCACCATCAACTCCACGGTGTGGCTGCTGGCCGGGTCGTTGTCGACGTGGCGCCTGGTCGCCGCGACGATCGCCTCCATCGCGCTCGTCGTGGGGTGGCTCGTGATCGACGGCGAGCTCTGGGACCGCCCGGAGGACGAGTCCCGTCAGGCCCGCGAGCGAGCGCGTCTCTACAACACCGCGACGCTGCTGACACTGACCACGGGCGCGCTCATCTGCTACGTCGCGCTCTACCTCCTGAACCTGCTGTGGGCGCTGTTCGTCCTCGACCCCTCCCTGATGGGCGGCTATCTCAAGCGACCGCTCGACTACGGAGACATGTTCGTGCTGGCGTGGTTCGTGGCGTCGGCGGCGACCGTCGGCGGCGCCCTGGGCAGCGGGCTGGAGTCGGACGAGGCGATCCGCGCGGCGGCGTACTCGAAGCGCGAGGAGGACCGTCGGAACCGGCTCGCCGAGGACCAGGCCTGAACCGAGCCCCGCGATCACCACCGAGGTCACCAGATGATGTGACGCCTACTCACCACCCTCGTCCCTAGCGTGCGGACATCACCCAGCACGGGCGACCAAGCCGCCGACACACCCCGGCGGTCCGGTCTCCTCGTGCTGCCCCCGACCCGTCCGACCACGCAGGAGCCCACGTGATCACCATCCAGAACGTCACCAAGAGGTACGGCGCGTTCACGGCCGTCGACGACGTCACCTTCACCGCCGAGCCGGGCCGGGTCACCGGCTTCCTGGGACCCAACGGCGCCGGCAAGTCGACCACGATGCGCGTCATCGTCGGGCTGACGCCACCGACCACCGGCGCCGCTCACGTCCTAGGGCGCCGGTTCACCGACCTCCCCAACCCGGGGCTCGAGGTGGGTGTGCTCCTCGACGCCTCCGCCCAGCACGCCGGGCGGACCGGCCGCGAGATCCTCACCCTCGCCGCCAGGACCATGGCGCTGCCGAAGGCCCGCGTCGAGGAGATGATCGAG
>JAGQUE010000672.1 GCA_020438665.1 Nocardioidaceae bacterium
CAAGATCTCGATCGGCGGCCGGAAGCACGCCCTGCGCCGGCGCAACGCCCAGAGTGTGGCCGAGGCCGAGGTGATCGGGATCAGCCCACCCTGGCATCGGCGTAAGCGAGCGTCGCTAGGGTCGAGTCGTGGCCAATCGTCCGGAGATCGTCTGCATCTGTGGCTCGGGGGAGTTCATGGCAGAGATGCGTGCCGCGAACCGTGAGCTGACGTTGGCTGGGGTCATCGTCCTAGCGCCGAGCGAAGTCGACGAGTCGCCCACTCCGGAGCAGAAGGCGGTCCTGGACGCGCTTCATCTGCACAAGATCGACCTGGCGGATCGTGTCGTGGTCGTCAACCCCGGTGGGTACGTCGGAGACTCGACGCGAAGGGAAGTCGCGTACGCCCAGGCGGTCGGCAAGTCCGTCACCTTCACGGATCCCCTCTGACGGGGGGCGCGCTCGTGGGCGGTCTCTTGGTGGCCGCGATCGGTCGTGATTCCTCAGGCTGACCACGCGTCGAGTGCTTCTGCCCGTGGCCGGGGTCAGCGTTGTGGGTCGGGGGCCGACCAGGCCTGCTTGATAGGCGGCGATGACGAGGTGGGTTCGGTCTCGTGCGTCGCGTTTGGCGAGAGCCTGGCCACGTGGGTCTTGGCGGTCGCAGGGGAGACGTGCAGGTGCTGGCCGATCTCGTGGTTGTTGAGGCCGCGCGCCACCTCGCGCAGCCGACCCGGCGACCGTTCAGTTGCTTGAGCAGACGCTGGACCGCTGTCACCACACCAAGGGTCGCCGCCTCACGCGGCAACTGCAGGACGCCCGCCGCGAACCGCTCGCACCTTCAGGCGCAAAGCTCCGCGACCAGTGCGTCGATGGTGGCCGACTCCTGGCGGATCATCTGCTCGGCCGCTTCGCGCAGGGTCTGAAGTCGGGCGACAGAGGGGTCGTCCATCGCGCCGGCCACCCGGGGATCAACCACCTGGAACCGCCGATACCCAGAAGCTCCCAAGACGCGCTTGGCCAACACCTCCCCGGCCCAGACACTGGTGGCAAGGCCGGCGAGATCCTGCGCGATCCCCAGCCACGAACCGGTGCCGTCGAGGATCGCGGCGCCAGGGACGACGCCGGTACCCAGCGCAACCATCAACACGGACGCGCCTGTGAGGTGGCGCTCACTCGTCAGCACGACGGACTCGGACAACGCCACCGCAGAGGGGTTGTTGGCCCAGACGCCTCCGTCGACGAACTCCCGAGGCGCGCCTCCCCACGTGATGGATAGCGGGGGGAAGTACGTCGGAGCGGCCGACGTAGCGCGAGCCGCTTCGCGCAGGAGGATGTCGCGGGAAGGGTCCGAGCGAGCATCCCGCGTGGACAACACGACCGGCCGCGACGTCAGTCGATCGAAGGTGGTCACGGCCAGGTTCGTCGACAGATCCGAGAGTCTGCCATCCCCTAGCACCTCTTTCAGTACCGCCTCGAGGCCGTCCGGCCTGTGTCTGGCGTTCCCGCCCATCTTCGGGTTGCCGCCGAAGGGGCCCCCGATCGTTCGCGCCGCTCTGACCATGCTCTCGCGCAGATTGGCTCCGGACCCGAAGAGCCGCTTCTGCAGCTGGCTCCTCTCATCGGTCCCACCAAAGATCCGTCGCCCGTACTTCGGGTAGAACTCCGACAGCTCCCCGGCGGTCTGTCCTGAGGCCAGACCGATGCCGATGATCGCCCCAGTCGATGTTCCGACCACGAGGTCGAAGAGCTCGGCGACCGATCGCCCCGCCCGCCGTTCGATCTCTGCCAGCACAAGTGCGGGCAGGTATCCGCGGATCCCACCGCCGTCGATGCTGAGAACTCGGATGGCCCTGGGGTGACTCATCGGCGAGACACCCGTCCGTAGCGACTCATCCGGTGCCCAGAGGGTCGATGTCTCCGCGGAGGCAGAGGTCGACCATCCAGTTGGACACCGAGTAGGAGCTCCAACACGACGACCAGCGCTGCTGCACCTCCGCTGACGAGCCTGGCGGCGGCACCGGGGGCGGGGGCATCGACAAGGTGGCAAGGTCGACCGAGAGAGTGAGCGGTTCGGCAGTCGGCCGAAGCAGCTCGAAGGTCATCGGTCTCCCGGCTTGGAGATTGGAGATGGCGTTTCGACACGGGATCGCCATCGCGTCGCTGGCCGCCCCCAGGATCTCACCCACGGCCTCGGTCCGTTCGTACTGCTCAAGCCCGAAGGCGAGGCCCTCGATGGCGATGGAGCACAGGTCCTCCGTCGGATCGGACTCGGCGTCAGTGTCCTGCGAGGAATTGTTGCCGCAGCCCGACAGTGAGGATGCGACCACCGCGAGCACGACAACGAGCAGGCGACGGGTCATGGCTCATCATTTCCCAAGCAGCTGATCCGCGTCCAGCATCGTGGGCACGGGCGGTCAGGTCCTGAAGAGTCAGAACATCCACCCAAGGGCGGCCGGGCTCCGCCCTCGTGCGGGTCCGGACCGGCGCTCAGCAACGGGCGAGTCACCTCCCGGTGATCCACGACTTCGAATGTGGTGAGTACGCAGGGTCCGCTGCCTTGATCCAGTCGTATGAGTCAGTCTCGAGCGGTTGATCGGCTCGCCCGCTCA
>JAGQUE010000673.1 GCA_020438665.1 Nocardioidaceae bacterium
CACCTCGAAGACGCGCTCGAAGCTGACCAGCGCCGTCATGACGTCGATGCGCACGTTGGAGAGCCCCTGGAGCGGACCAAGCAGCCGCAGGAGCAGCGTCGCCAGGGCGAGCACGGTGCCGACGGTCAGCGCTCCACTGATGGCGAGCTGACCGCCGACGCCATAGACCAGGGCGGTGGCCAGCGCCGGGACGAGCAGCATGGCGGCCGCGAACACGCGGGTGGTCAAGGCGATGCGGACGCCGAGGTCGCGGACCGCGGCGGCCTTGGCCGAGAAGTGGTCGTCCTCTTCCGAGCGACGTCCGAAGAGCTTGAGGAGCATGGCGCCACCGACGTTGAAACGCTCGGTCATCACATTGCCCATGTCGGCGTTGCTGTCCATCTGGAGCCGGGTCAGGCCGACGAGCCGACTGCTCACCCAGCGCGAGGCGAGCCAGAGCAGCGGGAAGAGCGCCAGGCACAGCAGCGTGATCTGCCAGCTCAGCGCCAGCATGGCGATGCCGACCACGACCACGGAGATCACGTTGGAGACGGTCTGCGACAGGGTCGAGGTGAAGGCGCGCTGGGCGCCCAAGACGTCGTTGTTGAGCCGGGAGACCAGCGCACCCGTCTGGGTCCGGGTGAAGAAGGCCAGCGACTGCCGCTGGACGTGCGCAAACACCTGGGTCCGCAGGTCGAAGATCAGCCCCTCACCGATGCGGGACGACAGATAGCCGTTGCCGACCGTGAGGAGGGCATCCAGGACCGCGGTGGCCGCCATCGCGAGCGCGAGCAGGGTGACCAGCCGACCGTCCTGGCGCAGGATGCCATGGTCCACGATCCGCTGGACCAGCAGCGGGGTGACGACGACCAGTCCCGCGTCGATGACGGTCAGGACGAGGAAGACCGAGATGAGGCGCCGGTGCGGTGCCGCGAACCCGAAGACCCGTCGGAGGGTCGATCGGTCGATCCGGTTGTCGACCACGCTGCGGTCGGTCCGGAGATTGCGCATGGCGGGGCCCATGCCGTGCATCATCGACAAAGGCATCGCCCTTCACGGTCAACGAAATGGGCCACGTCGGCCCGCTCGAGGAACCCGACAGCGGGTGGGAATATTCCCGTCGGAGCGGGTCAGGCCAGCGAGACGAGCTCGCCGTAGTCGTCGGTCCAGAGGTCTTCGACGCCGTCGGGCAGGATCAGCACCCGCTCGGGCTCGAGTGCGTGGACGGCGCCCTCGTCGTGGGTCACCAGCACGATCGCGCCCTGGTAGCGCCGGATCGCGGCCAGCACCTCCTCACGAGAGGCGGGGTCGAGGTTGTTGGTGGGCTCGTCGAGCAGCAGCACATTGGCGCTCGACACCACGAGGATCGCGAGCGCCAGGCGGGTCTTCTCCCCGCCCGACAGCACCCCGGCCGGCTTGTCGGCGTCGTCGCCGGAGAACAGGAAGGACCCGAGCACCGACCGCGCCTCGGTGTCGGTCAGCTGGGGCGCGTTCATGTGGAGGTTCTCGAGCACCGACCGGTTGACGTCGAGGGTCTCGTGCTCCTGGGCGTAGTAGCCCAGCTTGAGACCGTGACCCGGCGTGACCTGGCCCGTGTCGGGCTTGTCGATGCCGCCGAGGATGCGCAGCAGCGTGGTCTTGCCGGCCCCGTTGAGCCCGAGGATCACCACCCGCGATCCCCGGTCGATGGCCAGGTCGACGTCGGTGAACACCTCCAGCGAGCCATAGGACTTGGAGAGCTCCGACGCGGTGAGGGGAGTCTTGCCGCACGGGGCGGGCGCGGGGAAGGCGATCTTGGCCACGCGGTCGGAGCGGCGCTCCTCCTCGACCCCGGCCATGAGCTTCTCGGCGCGCTTGAGCATCGACTGGGCGGCCTGGGCCTTGGTCGCCTTGGCCCGCATCTTGTCGGCTTGGGCGAGCAGTTGCTCCGCCTTGCGCTGGGCGTTGGCCCGTTCCCGCTTGCGTCGCTTCTCGTCCGTCTCCCGCTGCTGCAGGTAGCGCTTCCAGTCCATCGCGTACTGGT
>JAGQUE010000674.1 GCA_020438665.1 Nocardioidaceae bacterium
GACACCGGGACGCCGGCGGCTTCCTCGCGCGCGGCCAGCCCGGGCACAGGCATCAGCGTTGCCCGCTTGTGCCGGTGCTTGCGGATCGAGATCGACAAGCCCGTGGCAGACACGCCCTGGACCGCGTGCAGGCGGGAACCATCGGGCAGGCGCAGCGTGACGCTGTAGTTGAGGATGTCGAACGGTCGCGTGGAGAGTCCGTCGTGAGCCGAGATGGTCTTGACGATCTCCTCGAGCTCCTTGTCTGAGGAGGCCACCTGCGGCAGTTGGACCTTGCTGCCGTCGGCGTACTTCACGAAACCGGTCTGGTAGTTGTTGATCGTGATGTCCTCGACCTCGGGATCATCCAGCAGTTGGTCGAGGTTGCCGGCCCCGAACAGGTGAGCCTTGAGCGCGGCCTCCAGCCGCGCCCGTGCCTCCTCTTCCAGCGGGGTGCGGCCGTCCTCGACCAGTTCGGACTCGTACTCGTTCAGCACCGAGGCCAGCAGCGATTCGGTGTGCTGGCGGGCGTCCTCGCCCTTGGGCACAGCCTGACCGCGGCGGCGGAACTCCTCCAGCGCCTTCCCGCGCCGGGCGCCCACGCGCTGCTGGAGCCGCTTGACCAGGACCTGGTCGACCGGGACGAGCTGACGCAGGTGAGTCCCGTTCGTGGGCCGGCCGTTGCCGTTGGAGTTGATTCCGTTGGTGTCCATCACGCCTCTCCCCCATGTCCGGCGTACGCGTCGACCGCCCCATCGGCGGAGTACGGGCCGACACCGACGGCTTGGTTGATCTGGTCGTTGAGCACAGCCGCGGACTTCAGCAGCGGCGTGCGCGCGTTCTTTCCGCCCACCTGCCCGGAGTGCATCGCCTCGACCCCAGCCGGGTCCAAGGCGATCCAGCCGATTCCGGCGATCACGCCAGCGGCGCTGGACGGCGCCAGCATCCGACCGACCTGCTCGACCACCGATCCGGCGATCCGCTTCGGTGTCACCACTACCGGGACTACCACGGGAGGGGCGTTGCGGATCTTGGCCAGGACCGGCGCCAGCCGCTCAAGCCGGTCCTTGAGGTGCATCACCGCACCGACCTCGGGCCGGGTCACCATCACCACGACGTCGGCCGCGGCCGCGACCGGCACACTCGGAGAGCTCGCGTGGATGCGGCCCAGGTCAGCCACTACGCGGGAGGCGGACATGCGCAACGCCTCAGCCAGCGGCGCCCAGTTCAACACTCCTGCGGCCTGCTCGGCCGAGAAGTGGCCTGGCACGACCCGCGTCGATCCGGTGAACTCGTGGGCCTTGCTGGCCACCAGGCCCGGGCCGAGCGCTGTGCGGGCCTCGGTCGCCAAGGTCAGCACCGTCGGGATGGCGGGGAAGGCGCCACCGCGGCCACCCGGCGCGACGCAGCGCACCGCGAGGTCGCCCCCGTACGGGTCTGCCTCGACCACGATCGTCGGCTCAGGCGTGGAGACACCCAACGCCAACGACGTCGTCGTCGACCCCGGTGCGCCGCGATCGCAGCAGACAGCGATCAGCATCAGCCCTGACCCCCGGCATCGTCCTGCGGTGCAGAGTCGGCCGGGTCGCCCTCGGTGATCGGAGCCTGCAGCAGCGTCAACTGACCAACAGCACCATAGGCCGCGACCGTGCTCGCATCGACCTCCGAGATCAGGAGCGTCACCACCACCGTGCCGTCCTCGGACTGCTTCGAGTCGTACACCGTCGCGCCGGCCGAGATCACCGCCGGATCCTCCAGCGCCTTCGGGTCACCCGACTGGCCCTCCTGCGGTACCGCGATCGCGTCGACCACAGAACCCGGCGCCAACGTCACCGGCACCCGGCCCGCCGGGAGGTTCACCGCGATCAGGCGCTTGCCCTCCTGCGGCAGAAGCTCGCTGGTCAACGCATCCTCGGTCAACACCTGTCCGGGCAGCAGAGCCACCGTGGTGCGCTTCCCGAAGATCTCATCGACCTCGGAGACCGGTATCCCGCCCTCGATCCCCGAGACACTGCGCGACTCAAGCAGCGGGTCGTTGGAGTTGCGAACGTCGTCCTCGGTGATCGGGTGCCCGGCCGGGATCGGCTGGGCAACTACCAACACCTCCTCCACGCCGCCCTTGTTCACATAGAGCCAGCCGCCCGCGACCACCGCCGAGATCACAACCAACACGCTGATCAGCATCTGTCCGTACTTGCGCGGCGCCTTCGACACCGCCTTCGACAGCGACGCCGCACCAGGCAGGCCGCCATCGAGGGGCGCAGAACGCCGGTCGGTCGCTCGGCTCGAGGTCCGAGAATCCAGAGAGGTCACTTGTCATCCACCGTTCTCGTTGACCGTTTGGCGCTGGTACACCGTGACCGTCGTCGATTCGCCGGCAAGCGCAGTCACGTCCCCGAGGTCGCCGCTGGTCGCGCCGCCACAGTTGCCCGTGCAGGTCCAGCTGAC
>JAGQUE010000675.1:0-6015 GCA_020438665.1 Nocardioidaceae bacterium
CAACCGCTCGGACGCCGCCGGCGTGGCTCCCCTTAGGGCCGAAGCGGCATGATGGCAGGCGTGCCGAGGTCACTGGGAGGCCGCGTGGGGACGTTACTTGGCGCGCTGGCCGTTCTAGCCGTGGCCGGTTGGTACCTCTTCGGGCAGTCCGAGCCGACACCCTGGAACAAGCCCGCACAGGTCGATGGCGCGACGATTCGCCTGACCTACACCGGCAGCGAGTGCCGCGATAGCGCCGACGCTGATGTGGCCGAGAACTCGGTTCGAGTGGTCATCACCGTTCACGAGACCGTGCGGGCGAGATCCTGCAGCGACGTGGGCATCACCTACAAGTTGCAGGTGCACCTGGACGCACCGCTCGCGGACCGGGAGCTGGTGGACGGGGCGTGTGAGATGCCTGACTTCGCCAGCTACGTGGACTGTGACCCGACGAAGGTGACTGTGGAGCCGAACTGATCGGGTGGGACCGACCCGCCCGATCCGGCGTGCGGCTAGCCCGGTTGCGACCCGTCGTCGGGTGCGTCGCTCGCCTCGTCCGCCGGGGCCTCGAGCGCATCGCTCACCAGGACGTGCACCGGGTCGGGCTCGGTGCCGCCGGCCGCCTCCGGCGCTGCGGGGGACATCGCGGCCAGCAGGGCCGCATCGATGCGCCCTTGTCGACGCCGGGCACGCCTGCGCAGCACGGCGCGGCCGACCAGCGCGAGGCCGGCTACCAGCAGAAGCCCGCCGGCGATGAGGCCGCCGCCCAGGAACGTGCTCCACTTCGCGGCGTCGGAGGCCGCGGTCGCCGCGCTCGTGGCACCGTCGAGGTCTCCCTCGGCCAACAGGTCGTCGGCCTTGGCCGCCTTGTCGTCGAGGCCGAGCACGAGGGCACCGATGTCCGCCAGCGGGTTGCGCGAGTCGGCGGCGGCCTCGTCGGCCGTGCCCACGGCGTCGACCGCCGTCGCCGCCGTGGGCAGCGTGTCGGCGAGCTCGGCGTAGGCCGTCTCGCCATCGGCGCCCTGGTAGAGCGCGACCACCGCCTCCGGCACCTTCATGGCATGGCGCTCGGCAGCATCCTGGACCGCGACGGCGGCCGGCCCGAGGTCGGCCACCTGGGTGAGGCCCTGCTGGGCCCGGTCGAACTCCCAATAGGTCATCGCCTCCCGCACCCCGGCGGGCGGCACCCAGGAGCCGTCGGCGTCGTCGACGTCCTGGTAGTCCGCGAGGGCCGCCTGGCGATCGCGAAGCAGCGTGCGCTCCTGGGGGGTGAGCACCCACCTCTCGAACGTCCGGGGCGCCTTGTCGTTGTCACCCACCACCTGCACCAGGTCGAGGAACCGCTGCCATCCGGTGGTCCTCGTCGTCAGGCGAAGCTCGCCGGAGACGCCGTAGGCGCTCTGCCCGGCGATGGCCGCGGCCAGCACCGCCTGGCGGGTGTCGTCGTCCATGCCGTCGAGGAGCTCGCTCATCGCGCCGTACGACGCGGGGTAGCCATAGCCGTCGACCGGCTGCACGCGCCCACCGGCCTCGTCCCACGTGTTGAGCGGGATGGCCTGCTTGCTCGTCGCCGACACCGGTGTGCGCCGGGCCGGCTTGTCGCCCTGGGTCGCGACGGCCTGGGCCGCGAGATCCTGGGCGATCCCCTCATAGATCCAGCGCTCCTCGAAAGCGCTCGGCGAGGCCCAGGCATGCAGGAGCTCGTGGAAGAGCAGCTCCTGGTCGAGCTCTTCGCCGATGACGATGGAGTCCTCCGCGCTGTCGAACCAGCCGTCATAGCCGCGAACGTTCACCGACCGGTCCTCGCGGACCGTGGTGAGCCCGCCCGGCCACGGGGTGCCGACCAGCTCCTCGAGCACGGGGACGCCGGACGTCATCCGCGAGGACACGAAGCTGAGCCAGCGCTTGTCGTCGCGATAGGCCAGCACCTCCACGTCCTGGTCGCCGACCTCCACCGTCGCGGTGCGCGCGATGTCGAGGTCGCGAGCCGACACCACGGCCCAGAAGCCGGAGCCCTCCGTGCCGGCCGTCGCGGTGTAGGTGACGGTCTTGCCGCCCTTGCCGCCGTCGAAGGCATCGGTCGTCGCGTCGAAGCTCATCGACGCGGGCAGCACCACCTCGACGGTGTTCTGGCCGGCGTCGCCGGGCCCATAGACGGCGAACGTCGCATAGCCGGGACCGACCCGGGTCTGGTTCTTGGAGCGCGGCTCCTCGCCCTCGAGGACGAACGAGACGGTGATGGTGCGGCTCTGCCCATAGAGAAGGCTGGAGGGGAAGTGGATCGTCGCGAGCGCGATGCTCGGGTCCTTCGTGGGCTCCTGGGTCACCGAGAGCGGTGCGCCGTTGGAGACCGCGGTCAGCTTGGCCGCCTCGGCGGGGACCGGGACGGTGATGGAGGGCAGGTAGAAGTACTGGATGTAGTTGCCCGTCCGATAGCTCGGCCGCTCGTTGCGCACCGTCACCGTCATCGTGGCCCGGACGACCTCCTCCTTGGCCTGGAGGACATAGCGGCTGGTCGAGTTGATGTCGAGGCCGTTGTCGGCGTGGGCCGCGGGGGCGATCAGCACCACGGTGGCGGCACCGACGGCGACCGCGAGGGCTCGACGTACGCGAGCGGCGCGCGAGGTCGACCGGTGCTGTGGGCAGGTGGACGTCGCCGAGCGGCCGACGCGCATGGGGCTCCCCGTTTCTATGCCTACCCCCGGATGGCGGCTGGCAGCGACTGGGTCCATTCTGCATCGCCGCTCTCCCGCGCGCCGCTGGATCCCCGGATCCGGGACGACCGGATCAGTCGTAGCGGATCCGCACCGAGGAGGTGAGCGGGTGGGCTTGGCAGACCAGGCGGAGGCCGGCGGCCAGGTCGGCCTCGTCGAGGATCGTGTTGGCGTCGTGGCGCAGGTCGCCCTCGACCAGGCGCGCCATGCAGGAGGAGCACTCGCCCTTGCGGCAGGAGAAGGGCACGGCGAGGCCGCGCGCCTCGAGATGGTCGATGAGGCGTGTCGCGGGGTCCCAGTCCTCGAGCTCGTGGGTCTCCCCCGCCAGCTCGACCGTCACGCGGACCGGCCCGGCGGCATCGACGGAGGCATCCTCGAACGGGTTGCCGCCCAGCGACACGAACCGCTCCTGGTGGCGCCGCGCCCTGGGGAGCCCCAGCGCGCGGAGCGCCTCCGCGACGCCCTGCATGAACGGCGTGGGGCCGCAGGTGAAGGTGTCCCACGCGGCGTACGGCGTCGCGAGCTCCTGCAGCGCGTCCACCGTCGGCAGCCCCCGCTCGGTCTCCAGCCAGTGCACCACGGTCAGCCGGTCGGGGTGTGCCAGCGCGAGCGCGTCGATGACGTCGCCGAAGATCACCGACTCCCGGTCGCGGTTGGCATAGATCAGCACCATCCGGCCGGTCCCCGTGAGCAGCCCGGTCCTGATGATCGAGAGGACCGGTGTGATCCCCGAGCCGCCGGCGAGAAGCAGCAGGTCGGCGTCGAAGGAGGCCGGGCTGAAGATGCCGCTCGGGGGCAGCACGCGCAGGTGATCGCCGGCCCGCAGATGGTCGGAGAGCCAGTGGGAGGCATAGCCGCCCGGCGAGCGCTTGACCGTGACCCGCAGCGGCCCGGGCTCCGCCGGGCTCGACGACAGCGAATAGCTGCGCGCCACGGACCCCGTCAGCGCCGAGGGTACGGCGACCGTCAGGAACTGCCCCGCCCGATAGGAGAAGACCTCCTCCAGGCCCTCCGGGACGCCCAGCACGATCGAGGCCGCCTCGGCGGTCTCGGCGACCACGTCGAGAACGGGGAGGACATAGGACTGCTCGGCCACGCCGACGAGCATGCCAGCGACACCCCGGACCAAGGAATTCCGGTCCTGGTGCTGACACGATTCAGCCAGCCTGGCCATACTGGTCCGCGTGGACCTCCCGGAACTGCTCCAAGACCGCATCGCGCGGTGGCGTCCGGACCTCTTCTCGGCGCTCGCTCGGCTCTATGACGACCCCGAGGCGGTCGCGGACCGCCTGATCACGCTGGTGGAGAAGGCCCACGCCGACCGGCCCGCCGAGCTGCGCGAGCTGGATCTCCACCGGCTCGCCGAGCCCGACTGGTTCCAGCGCCCGGACGCGCTGGGCTATGCCGCCTATGCCGACCGCTTCGCCGGCACCCTTCAAGGCGTCGCCGCTCACGCCCCCTACCTCGCCGACCTCGGCGTCTCCTATCTCCACCTGATGCCGCTGCTGCTCCCCCGGCCGCGTCCCAACGACGGCGGCTATGCCGTCCAGGACTACCGCCAGGTCCGGCCGGACCTCGGGACCGTCGACGACCTCCGCGAGGTCGCGACCGTGCTGAGGTCCCACGGCGTCAGCCTGTGCCTCGACCTCGTCCTCAACCACGTCGCACGCGAGCACGCCTGGGCCGAAGCGGCCCGGGCGGGCGACGCGGCCAAGCGCGCCTATTTCCTCGTCTATCCCGACCGCGCCGAGCCCGACGCGTTCGAGCGCACCCTGCCCGAGGTGTTCCCCGACTTCGCGCCCGGCAACTTCACCTGGGACGACGCACTCGACGGCTGGGTCTGGACGACGTTCAACGACTACCAATGGGACCTCAACTGGGCCAATCCCGATGTCCTGTGCGAGTTCGCCGACATCATCTTGAGCCTGGCCAACATCGGGGTCGAGATCTTCCGGCTCGACGCCATCGCGTTCCTGTGGAAGCGCCTCGGGACGAGCTGCCAGAACCAGCCCGAGGTCCACGACATCACCCAGGCGCTGCGGGCGGTCACCGAGATGGCCGCCCCCGCGGTGATCTTCAAGGCCGAGGCGATCGTGGGCCGCACCGACCTGGCGGCCTATCTCGGCGTCGGCGACCACGCCGGCAAGGTCAGCCACCTGGCCTACCACAACAACCTGATGGTGCAGATCTGGTCGATGCTCGCGTGTGGCGACGTCCACCTCGCCACCCGCGCCCTCCAGGGGCTCCCCCAGCCGCCCTCCACGACCGGCTGGGTCACCTATGTCCGCTGCCATGACGACATCGGCTGGGCCATCGACGACGACGACGCGGCCGCCGTCGGCGTGACCGGCGCCGGGCACCGCCGGTTCCTCTCCGACTGGTACTCCGGCGACTTCCCCGGCTCCTGGGCCCAGGGGCTGGTCTTCCAGGAGAACGCCGCCACCGGCGACCGGCGGATCTCGGGGTCGGCGGCCTCGCTCGCCGGGCTGGAGGTCGGCGACCCGGACGCCGTACGCCGGATCCTGCTGGCGCACGCGATCACGTTCGGCTTCGGCGGGCTGCCGGTGATCTGGATGGGCGACGAGCTCGGGCTGCTCAACGATCCCGACTGGGCCGAGGACCCCGCCCACGCCGCCGACAACCGCTGGGTGCACCGGCAGCGGATGCCGTGGCCGATCCCCCCGGACCAGCACGGCATCCACGAGGGCCTGCGCCACCTGATCCGCGCCCGCGGCCGGCTGCCCCACCTCCACGCCGCCGTCTCGACCGAGATCTGGGACCCCCGCGACCCGGGCGTCCTCCTCGTCGTACGCCGCCACCCCGGCGGGCCGCTCCTGGGCGCCTACAACGTCACCGGTGACAGCCGGTCGGTGCCGGGCGAGGTCTTCTATTGGCTGGGGCTCGACGCCCGGACGGCGGTCGACCACCTGACCGGCCGGCCGCCCCACGTCCGCGCCGACCTGGGTGTCGACGTGGCGCCCTATGCCGCGCTCTGGCTGACCGGGCCCGCCTGACGCACCCGGCCGGGACACGCACTTCGCCCGGGCGTTGACCGTCCACTGGGTAGCCTGCCCGCATGGCATTCGGGGGATTGATGTTCGTGCTGTTCGGCGGCTTCCTGCTGCTGGTCGTGGCGATCGGCGTGCTGGGCTACCTGTCCGCCAAGAAGCGCCGCGAGGCCTTCCAGGCAATGGCGGCCCAGCGCGGCTGGGCCTATGCCGAACGTGACGACCGCTGGGCGGATGCGTTCCAAGGGGCTCCGTTCGGCCTCGGTCACAACCGACGGGCCACCAACGTCATCGAGGGAACCTGGAGCGACCGG
>JAGQUE010000675.1:6105-7336 GCA_020438665.1 Nocardioidaceae bacterium
GAGGAGTCGCACACCTTCAGCGTGGTGGCCGTCGATGCCGGGGCGTCGTTCCCAGCCCTGGAGGTCACCCCAGAAGGCTTCTTCACGCGCATGATCGGCCGGCTCACCAACCGCGACATCGAGCTGGAGTCCGAGGACTTCAACCGCGCCTTCACGGTCACCTGTCCCGATCGCAAGTTCGCCTCCGACGTGCTGCACCCGCGGATGATGGAGTTCCTGCTGGGGCACCGCGAGGCCGCCTTCCGGTTCGACCGGCGCCACGTGCTCGTCGTGCGCCCCGGGCAGGCCACCATCGCCGAGATCGGCGCCCGGCTCACGCTTGCCGACCAGCTGCTCGACCAGGTGCCGGAGTTCGTCTGGCGCGAGGCACGGGGCGCGTGATGAGAGGCTTGCTCGCGTGACTCCCGCCGCCATCGGCCTGGCCGTGCTTGCGTTCGTGGTGCTCGTGCTGGTCGCCGCGCCGATCGTCATGTTCAACCGGTTCGTGCGCCAACGCACCCTGATCGACGAGTCCTGGGGGCAGACCGACGTCGAGCTCACGCGGCGCCACGAGCTGATCCCCAACCTCGTGGCCACGGTCAAGGGATATGCGACCCACGAGGCCGAGGTGCTGGACACGCTCGCACGGGCCCGCGAGGAGGCGACCGCTCACCAGGCCGGCAGCCCCGACGACCGGCGCCCGTTCGAGGAGAGACTCGGCAGGGCGGTCCACACCGTCCTCGCCCGCGCCGAGGCCTACCCGGATCTCAAGGCCAGCGCCAACTTCCTGCAGCTCCAGGACGAGCTCACGAACACCGAGGACCGCATCGCCGCCGCCCGGCGCTTCTACAACGGCAACGTCCGCGCCTACAACACGCGCGTCTCGACGTTCCCGTCCAACGTGATCGCGGGCCTGTTCCACTTCGAGCGCCGGGAGTTCTTCGAGCTTGCCGAGCCCGCTGCCCGGCAGGCACCCGACGTCGGTCTCACGTGATCACCGTCGGCCGCCTATCCTGTCGAGCGTGATCGAGCTTCGTACGCCCGCCCAGATCGAGCAGATGCGTCCCGCGGGCCGCTTCGTGGCCGACGTCATCACCCGGCTCCTCGACGCGGCCGATGTCGGCGTCAACCTGCTCGACCTCGATGCGCTCGCCCACGACATGATCCGCGAGCGGGGCGCAGAGTCCTGCTACATCGACTACCACCCGTCGTTCGGGGCCATGCCGTTCGGCCACGTGCTGTGCACCTCGGT
>JAGQUE010000676.1 GCA_020438665.1 Nocardioidaceae bacterium
CTCGAAGGCGCCGTTGTGGTGGAAGCAGTAGCCGGCTCGCCCGGTCGCCGCGATCCGCTCGACGGTGTCGGTGACGTCCGCCGAGGGCGGGCTGCCGAGCATGATGCCGAGGTTCTCATAAGGGATGGTGGCGAGGTGGGCCCGGTGCAGGGCGACCAGCGTGTCGAGCGTGGGCGCGGGCGCCGAGGAGAAACCGAGCCGGCGCAGATAGGCGCTCAGGGCAGCGTCCACCCGGTCAGTCCTCGTCGCCGGCGTCGAGGCCCTGCTCGATGGCATAGCGGGTCAGCTCGACCCGGTTGTGCATCTGGAGCTTGCGGAGGGTGTTCTGCACGTGGTTCTGGACGGTGCGGTGGGACAGCACCAGCCGCTCGGCGATCTGCTTGTAGCTCATGCCCTTGGCGACCATCTTGAGCACCTCGGTCTCCCGCTCGGTGAGGTGCGGGGCGTCGGTCTCGGACGACGCCGGCCCTTCGGAGAGTCGGCGGTACTCACCGAGCACC
The DNA here is from genome assembly GCA_020438665.1 of Nocardioidaceae bacterium. Next base: position 501 of record JAGQUE010000676.1, read on the forward strand.
AGGCCCGCGAGCCCGGGCGTGAAGACGGTGTCACCCTGGGCGACGCGGTGGACCGCCCGGATGAGCTCGTCGCGCGAGGCGGACTTGACGAGGTAGCCGGTCGCACCCGCCTTGACGGCGTCGAGCACGTCGGTCTGCTCCCCCGACGCCGAGAGGATCAGCACGCGGGCGGAGGGGTCCTGACCCAGCACGATCGAGGTGACCTCGACCCCGTTGGGGGCGGGGATCTGTAGGTCGAGCACGACGACCTGGGGTCGGGCGGCGGGGAACCGCGCGACGGCCTCGCTGCCGGTGGCCGCCACGGCGACGACGTCGAAGCCGGCCTCCTGGAGGTCACGCTCGACGGCGTCACGCCACATCGGGTGGTCGTCGACGACCATGACGCGGACCCGGGCCTCCTCCATGCCGGCGACCCTACCGGCCGGTCCGGCCGTCGCCGGAGAGGTCCAGGTCACGGGGCACGGTGATCTCCCACTCGGTGCCGAAGCTCCCGGTGGCGAGGTCGGCGGTGCCGCCGAGGTCGTGCACACGACCCCTGATCGACTGGGCGACCCCCAGCCGGCCCTCGGCCTCCGCCTCGGCCAGTCGCCCCTCGCGGATGCCGGGCCCTTCGTCGCGCACGGTCACGACGACGCGGTCACCGAGGTCCTCGAGCAGGACCCAGGCGGGCGCCTCCTTCCCGACGTGTCGGGCCACGTTGTCCAGGCACGCGCGGACGACGGCCACGACCTCGTCGCAGCGGTCGGTCGGCAGCAGCACGGGCTGGGCGGGCCCGGCCACCGACGCGGCCGGGGCGGGCTCGGACTCGAGGCGACCGAGCGCCGCCCCGAGGTCCCCGACGACCGGGCCCGATGAGCCTGGACCGGCCACCACGACGGAGTCCTGCTGCCGGATCAGCGACCGCAGCGCGTGCTCCTGCTCGCCCGCCACCCGGCCCAGCTCGGCGAACTCACCACCCAGCTCGGTCCCGCGGCGCTGCACGAGGGAGAGCACCTGGAGGACGCCGTCGTGGACGGCACGGGCGAGCCGGGCGCGCTCGGCCGCCGCCGCGGCGCGACGCTCGGCCCGGTCGCGCTCCACGGCCATGCGCTGGAGCTGCTGGGAGACATAGCCGACGATCGGGCCGCCCAACATCAGGAGGAAGACGTTGCCATAGTTGGACTGGGTGACCTCGTGGCGGATCGCGAGGTCGGCCGCCGTCAGGCAGGCCGCTGCGAACAGGCCGCCCCGCCAGCGCCAGTGCACCGCCCAGGCGAGCAGCGCCCCCATCACCCAGAAGCCCGGCACGGTCGCCCGCAGCTGCTCACCCTTGACCAGCGGCGACGTCAGGATCGCCGCCACCGCGATGGCCAGGTCGCCGACCAGCAGCCACGTCGTACGGCGAGCAGCGGACTGGTAGGCCCACACGGCGAACCCGGTCCACCCGGTGAGGATGACGACGACCACCACCCCGGCGGCGGGATGAGCGAAGTTGTCGGCCCGATACAGGTTGAGTCCGATGGCGTTGAGCAGGACGACGACGCGCAGGATCGCGAGGGCGCGAAGCAGCTGGTCCTCGACGGCCACGGCCGCCGCGGACGTCCACACCCGTTCGCCGCTACCGGCGGTGACCCCGGCGCTCAGGAGGCCTTCTTCTCCTCAGCAGCCGCGGCCGCGGCTGCCTCCCGCTCGGCCCGCCTGGCCTCCTCGCGCGCCTTGGCGGCGAGGTCCTTGGCCTTCGAGGCGTACATGTCGACGTACTCCTGACCGGAGAGCCGCATGATCTCGTACATGATCTCGTCGGTGATCGACCGCAGGATGTAGCGGTCGCCCTCCATGCCCTCATAGCGGGAGAAGTCCAGCGGGGTGCCGAAGCGCACGCGCGGCCGGGTGAAGGTGCCGAACCTCTTGCCGGGCGGCGCCACGACGTCGGTGCCGATGACGGCGACGGGGATGACCGGGACGCCGGTCTCGAGCGCGAGGCGGGCCACGCCGGTCTTGCCGCGATAGAGGCGCCCGTCGTGGGAGCGGGTGCCCTCGGGGTAGATCCCGAAGATGTCGCCGTCGGCCAGGATGCGCTTGGCCGCCGACAGCGCGCCCTCGGCCGCCGTGGCTCCGGACCGGTCGATCGGCACCTGGCCCGTGCCCGAGAAGAACTTGCGCTGGAACCAGCCCTTGATGCCCGGGGTGTTGAAGTACTCGGCCTTGGCCACGAAGGTCACCCGACGCGGCACGGTGAGCGGCATGAACAGCCAGTCGGCGTAGGACAGGTGGTTGCTGGCAAGGATCACCGGCCCCTCGAAGGGGACGTTCTCGGCGCCCTCGGTGCGAGGACGGAAGACCAGCTTGAGCCATGGCCCCAGCGCGATCCACTTCAAGAACCAGTAGAGCAACGCAGCCCTTCCTCCACGGGCGGGACCGGCCCACCCGGTCGGCCCCTGACATCCGAACCCTAGACCGTCACGGCCACCCGTCCCAGCAGGGACTCCTGGAACGGGCCGCCGATGGTGGACCCCTGGGACGCTGCGGCACAATGCCCCCATGGCCGTCGATGCTCACGCCGCACCGTTCTCCGCCCCTGCCCGCCCCGACCTGACGGGCGGACGCCGCATCGGCGTCCTGCTGAGCCACGGCTTCACGGGCTCGCCGTTCTCGATGAGGCCCTGGGGTGAGTTCCTGGCCGAGAAGGGCTATGCCGTCGAGGTGCCGCGGCTGCCCGGCCATGGCACGACCTGGCAGGAGATGAACCGCACCGGCTGGTCGGACTGGTACGGCGAGATCTCGCGCACCTATGCCCGGCTCGCGGCCGACAACGACGCCGTCGTGGCCTGCGGCCTCTCCATGGGTGGGGCGCTGGTGCTCCGGCTCGCCGCCGACCACCCCGACGGGCTGAACGGCGTAGTCGTGGTCAACCCGGCCGTCCACACTCTCCGCAAGGACGTCCTCGCGCTTCCCGTGCTCAAGCACGTGGTGCCGGCGTTCCCGGCGATCGCCAACGACATCAAGAAGCCGGGGACCGATGAGCACGCCTATCCCAAGACGCCGCTCAAGGCCGCGGCGTCGATGATGGCGGCCTGGAAGCCCCTGGTCGCCGACCTCGGCAAGGTGACCGCGCCGCTGCTCTACTTCCGCTCCACCGTCGACCACGTGGTCGACGAGTCGTCCGAGCCGCTGATCATGGGCGGGGTGACCTCCGAGGTGACGATGCGCCGCCTCGAGAACAGCTATCACGTCGCGACCATCGACAACGACGCCCCGGCCATCTTCGAGGAGTCGGCCGACTTCATCGCCAAGGTGACGGCTGCGTCGTGACCGACCCCGAGTCCCGCGG
>JAGQUE010000677.1 GCA_020438665.1 Nocardioidaceae bacterium
TGCTGCTGCGCGGCTTCATCGACCGGCTGGACGTGAGCCCCGATGGCAGGGTCCGGGTGGTCGACTACAAGACCGGGCGCTCTCCCGATCCGGCGTTCGAGGCCAAGGCACTGTTCCAGATGAAGTTCTATGCGCTGGTCATCTGGCGCACCCGCGGCGTCGTACCCGCGATGTTGCAGTTGATCTATCTCGGCAACGCCGAGCTGGTCCGCTATGTCCCCGAAGCGGCCGACCTGCTGGCGACCGAGCGCAAGGTGGTGGCCGTGTGGGAGGCGATCCGGCGCGCCGAGGAGACCGGCGACTGGCGTCCGAGTCCGGGCCGGATCTGCGACTGGTGCAGCCACCAGGCCCTCTGCCCCGCCTTCGGGGGCACTCCCCCGCCGCTGCCCGCGCCGTGGCCGCCCCGACCCGACGCCGCGGGCGAGGTCGACCCCGACGAGGGCTACACCGGGCACGCGTGACGTGCTGGCCCTCAGCGTCCCTGGCGCTCGGCCCACAGCGCGGCCTGGGTGCGGTCGGCCACCCCGATGCGCGCGAACACCGACGTCAGATGTGCCTTCACGGTGCGCTCGCTGATGCCGAGTCGGCGCGCGATCTGCTTGTTGGCCAGGCCGAGCCGGACGAGCTTGAGCACCTCCGCCTCACGTGGAGTGAGGTCGGCGCTGGAGGCCGGGGGGCTCGCGGCACGCGCCGTGAGCATCTCCCGCGCCGCCCGCGGGTGGATCGGGGACTCACCGCGCGACACCGCCCGGATGCCACTCAGCACGTCGTCGGGGTCGGCGTCCTTGAGCAGATAGCCGACGGCGCCGGCGTCGAGCGCCCCGACGATGCGCTCCCCGTCCGAGAACGACGTCAACACCAGCACCTCGGCGAGCCCCTCCGCGACGATCTCGCGCGTGGCGGTGACGCCGTCGACGTCGGGCATCTGCAGGTCCATCAGGACCACGTCGGGGCCGAGCTCGCGCGCCAGGGCCAGCGCCTGCCCGCCGTCGGCCGCGGTGCCGACGACCTCGATGTCGTCGGCCTGGCCCAACAGCTGCTGCAATCCCGCGCGCACCAGCGCGTGGTCGTCGACGATGAGCACCCTGATCACCTGCGTGACACCTCCAGCCGCACGGTCGTTCCGTCTCCTGGGGCCGAGTCCACCGCGAGTGTGGCACCCGCGTCGGTGACCAGGCTCTCCAGCCCTCGCAACCCGTAGTGCACCGGATCGCGAGCCTCGTGGGGATCGAATCCGTCGCCGTCGTCGATCACCTCGAGGGTCACCGCCAGCGGGTCGCCCTGCACGGCCACGGTGAGGTTGCGCGCTCCAGAGTGTCGGATCGCGTTGCGCACCGCCTCCTGGGCGACCCGCCAGATGAGCGCGCTGCTGGCGTCGTCCAGCCCCTCGACGTCGTCGACCGCGACCGTCGCGTGGATCCCGGCCGATGCGGCCGGCGCCGTCAGGTCGGCCAGGGCGGCGGGCAGGCCCTCGGCCGCCAGGTCCGCCGGATGGATCTCCACGAGCAGCGACCGAAGCGATCGCAGGCTCTTGCGCAGCGCGCGGCCGGACCGCTCCAGGTTCTCGGCCAGCGGCGCGGGCATCGCGGGGTCACGGGCGACCGCCGACACCGAGAAGGTGGTGCCCGCGAGGTCCTGGACCACCCCGTCGTGGAGGTCTCGGGCGATCCGTCGGCGTTCGGCGTCGGAGGCGTCGATCGCCGAGAGCAGCAGCCGCTCCCGGTCGCGCGCGGCGTCGGTCAGCCGCCGGGTGAGCATCCAGATCACGGGACTGGCCACGGCCAGCAGCGTCAGCAGCGAGCCGAGCGCGATGCGCTGGAAGGGGATGAACACCTCTTGCTTGCGCTGTTCGATCGCGGCGGCCGAATAGTAGGCCTCGAACAGGACGGGGGTGCCCTGTCGGGTGCGGATCCTGGTGTAGACCTCCACCAGCTCGACGTCCTTGGACTCGAAGCGGTTCTCGGGCTTGCTGAGGTCGGAGACCTCGGCCTCGACCCCGCCCTCGTCGAGGATCTCCCGCTCCTCGTCGCCGAGGTCGTAGCGGGCCTGGATCAGGCGTGGTTCGTCGGAATAGACGATGGTGCCGTCGGCCGCCCAGATCTTGATGCGACGTACGTCGCCGACGACGAGTCGCTCCAACACGTCGCGGTCGAACCGGTCGATCGCCCCGGGGTCGCCCGCCACGAGCTGGTCGGTGAGCACGGGTTGTGCCACCGACCGTGCAAGCACTGCCGTGGTGGACCGGGCGTCGGCGATGGCCTCGCTGTTGGCGGCGCGCCCGGCCAGCACGGTGATCGCGATGGCGATCCCCCCCACCAGAAGCACACTCACGACGAGGAACTGCGCCAGGGGGTGCCTGATCACGCGCACCGCGTCTCCTCTCGGAAGGCGCTCAGCATCATTGGCGTCACAGGGTGACGCTGCCGCGGCACACTTCGCCGGTGTTGACGTTGACCGCACGGAAGACGAACGAGTCGGGACCGGTCAGGTCGACCATCCGACGCTCGACGGAGAAGGAGCCGCTGGGCGCCTTGGTGGTCGACTGCCCCTTGGCCGAGACCGAGCCGTTGTGGCGGATCTTCCAGGACCAGACCTGGCCGTTCCGGTTGCTGTCGACCTCGCCCTCGACCTCGATCCGGGAGTCATCCCCCTTCGCCTTCACCTTCCACACCGCCGACTTCGTGCAGGGGCCGCGCTTCTCCACACGGGGACCGCCACCTGACGCCTCAGCTGGTGCCGCAGCGGCGACCAGGACTCCCGTCAGGAGCGCGACGTTGGCGCAGGTCGCGACGAGGCAGCGGGTCGGGCGGGTCATCTCCACCTCCGAGGAGTCAGGGCCGGTGACGACAGGATCCCCCGGGCGGTGGGCACGGCGTCATTGTCCGGTGGTACTAGGACCGGCAGCACCCCCGCGGTCGGGCCGCGGTGGTGCTGCCGGGATGGTCGCTGGGCAGCGGCGGGTCAGAGCGTGACGCTGCCGCGGCACACCTCACCGGACGCGGTGTTGACGGCCCGGAGCACGAACGTGTCGGAGCCGGCGAGGTTGTCGAGCCGACGGTTGACGCTGAACGAGCCGCTGGGCGCCTTGGTGGTCCCCTGGCCCCTCGCCGCGACGGTGCCGTTCTGCTTGATCCTCCAGGTCCAGACCTGGCCGTTCCGGTTGCTGTCGATCTCGCCCTCGACCTCGATCCGGCTGTTGTCGGGCTTGGCCTTGAGCTTCCAGACCGTGGCGCCCGAGCAGGTGCCGTTGTTGGTGACACGGGTGCCGCCGCCGGAAGCGTGCGCGGCAGGAAGGGCGGTGGCCATCAGGACTCCGGTGACGAGGGTGGCGTTGAGGGCGGTGGCGATGCGGCGGGTCGTGGCGTTCATGGGGTTCTCCTCGAAGGGGGTGTTGGGGTGACCCCAGCCTGGGACGAGGAGCGGGCAGCGCGTCAGTGTCCGGTGGTGCTAGGACTTCAGGGCGCGTAGGCCCTGGACGTCGACCCCGCTGAGGGTGGCCGCGAAGGATCGCGACGGGCCGGCCGGCACCGCGACGTGATGGGGCACCACCAGGACGGCGCATCCTGCAGCCGCGGCACTGGCCGCTCCGGGGTCGGAGTCCTCGATCGCCACGCAGTCCTCGGGGCGTACGCCCAGGTCGGCCGCCGCGGTCAGGTAGGCCTCCGGGTGCGGCTTGCCCTGCTCCACCGTGTCCCCCGTCACCACCGTCGCGAAGGTTCCCTCGGGCAGGGAGGTCAGAACGGGAGCCACGAACCGACGGTAGGACATGGTGACCAGGCCGCAGGGGATCCCGTGCTCCGCCAGCTCGGTCAGCAGCTCCAGGGCGCCCGGGCGGAACGGCACGACTCGCTCGATGCGCTCGACGACGGCGTCCAAGAGCTGGTCGACGATCTGCTCGGGTGTGGCAGTCAGCCCGAACTCCGCAATCATCCCGGCGGCCGACACGGGCAACGGCTTGCCGACCATGGCCAGCGCCTGTGCCTCGCTCCACGGGAAGCCGTAGGTCGCAGCGAGCTCGAACTCCGCCTCGAACCAGTAGGGCTCGGTGTCGACCAGAGTGCCGTCCATGTCCCACAGCACCG
>JAGQUE010000678.1 GCA_020438665.1 Nocardioidaceae bacterium
AGGTCGTCGACCTGCTCGCCGCGCTCCAGCGCTCCGTCGACGCGGCCAAGGCCTCCCGCGGCGAGGGCACCGAGAACGACACGGCCGACACCACGGCCGCCAAGCCGGCGAAGAAGACCGCCAAGAAGACGGCAGCCAAGAAGAAGGCCTCCTGACCGGACCCGCCGCTCCCCTTGGCCCCGGTCTCAGCGACACTGTCCCGGTGCGAGCAGTCGTGATGGCCTCGGCCCGAGCGGTCCCCGAGGTCCAGGAGGTCCCCGACCCGGTGGTGCCCGCCGACGGCGTCGTCGTCCGAGTGGAAGCGACCGGACTGTGCCGCAGTGACTGGCACGGCTGGGCCGGACACGACCCCGACATCGTGTTCCCCCACATCCCGGGGCACGAGCTGGCGGGGGTGATCGAGGCGGTTGGACCCGACGTACGCCGCTGGGCGGTCGGCGACCGCGTGACGGTCCCGTTCGTCTGCGGCTGCGGACGCTGCGCGTGGTGCGCCCAGGGCGACGCCCAGGTGTGTCCCGACCAGCAGCAGCCGGGTTTCACCCACGACGGCTCGTTCGCCGAGCTGGTCGCCCTTCACGCCGCCGACACCAACCTGGTCGCGGTCCCCGAGACGGTCGACGTCACGGCCGCGGCCGCACTCGGCTGCCGCTTCGCGACCGCATATCGCGGTCTCGTCGGACGCGCCCGCCTCAGAGCCGACGAATGGGTCACCGTGATCGGCGCCGGTGGCGTGGGGTTGAGCGCCGTCATGATCGCCAAGGCGCTCGGTGCCCATGTGGTCGCCGTCGACCGCAACCCGCGTGCGCTGGCCGTCGCGGCCGACCTGGGGGCCGACGTCACCCTGGCCGCCGACGGCGCCGACATTCCCGCCGCCGTTGCCGAGCTGACCGGTGGCGGCAGCCACGTCTCGGTCGACGCCGTCGGCGGTGAGCAGACCTGCTCCGACGCGATCCTCAGCCTCCGCCGGCGGGGCCGGCACGTCCAGATCGGCCTGCTCCCCGAAGTCGAGGGCCGGCCGCGGCTGCCCATGGCGCGGGTGCTCGGCTGGGAGCTCGACGTCCTCGGCAGCCACGGCATGGCCGCGGCCGACTACCCCGGCATGCTCGAGCTCGTCGCCGCCGGGGTGCTGGCCCCCGAGCGGCTCGTCGAGCGCACCATCGGCCTCGACGAGGCCGCCACGCTCCTGCCCGTGTTCGACCGGGCCGTTGTCGCCGGCATGACGATGATCGACCCGGGCCGGGCGTGACCTCCCCGACCGAGCACACGGGCGCAGCCCTGCGGGCCCACGGGTTCGCCACCTTCATCGTGTCCGGCGGCGGGACCGAGTTCGTGCGCGCCGTCAGCCAGCGGCTCTACGGTGTGCCGCCTGACGGCGTCGTCGGCACCCTTATCGAGAATGAGTACCTCACGCTCGACGTGCACCTGCCCTGCGCCGGACCGGCAACGTCTCCGGAGCCGCCAACGAGGGGCCGGCCAAGGACCTCCACATCCAGCATCATCTCGGCAGGCGGCCGGTGTTCGCGGCCGGCAACTCCGGGGGCGGCCGGGAGATGTTCGAGTGGGCCCTGGCCACACCGGGGCCGTCCCTGGGCCTGCTGGTCGACCATGACGACGCCGAGCGCGAGTTCGCCTACGACAGCGTGGCCCCGAACCTTCGACAGCACTGAACGCATCGTCGAGGTAGGGCGCCGCGAAGAGGGGGGAGGACTGCGGACAGGGATGCCCTGATCGGGCACAATCTGGAGATGGCCCGAGGATGGGAGCGCCCGCCCGCCGCGCAGGTCCCGGCGCCGCTACGGCCGCACGTCCGAGCGATGTACGGCTACGCGGCCAGTGGACTCGAGCCGGGCGTCCACCGCGGACTCCCCTCCGATGGTCTGTCGCTCGTCTTCACCCTCGATGAGCCGCTGCGATGGGCCTCGTCGGAGCGGCAGTGGGCCGAGGGAACCCGCGACTCGCAGTGGATCGTGCTGGGCGGTCTGCACACCCGGCCCGCGATGATCGAGCAGCCGGGCCGGTGGTCGGGTGTCCAGCTGACGCTCCATCCGCTCGGGGTGCCGGCGCTGCTGGGAGTACCCTGCGCCGACCTTCCGGTGACCGAGTGGGACGCCACTGACCTCATCGGTCGCGAGGCAGACCGCGTCATGGACGACCTCCAGTCTGCCGCCGGCTGGCCCGAACGGTACGCCGCCGTGACCGCCTTCCTGCTGCGCCGGATGCGCGTTACCGAGCGCGCGCGCCGGCGCTCAGGACCATCGGCCGAGGTGCGGCAGGCCTGGACCCTGCTGACCGGCCGGTTCGATCTGGGCGTCGACCACGTCGCCCGCGAGGTGGGCTACAGTCGCCGGCGACTCAACCAGTTGATGTCCGCCGAAGTCGGCCACGGGCCCAAGACCGTGCAGCGGCTGGCTCGCTTCGACAAGGCTCGGCGGGCGGTCGCGGCAGCGCCCACGTCGGGCGTCTCCCTCGCCGAGGTGGCGGCCACTGTGGGGTACTTCGACCAGTCCCACATGGTGCGTGACTTCAACCAGTTCGCCGGGCTGGGCCCCACGGCCTGGCTGGCCGCAGAGTTCCCAAATCTCCAAGGCTCGGTCCCGCTCGACGAGGGAGCATCGCAGCCATGAGCGAACAACAACGCCCCACCGTCTGGCCGGCCTTCCAGGCCTACGACCCCGACCTCGTGATCCGCACCCTCGTGGCGCTCGGCTTCGAAGAGACCGCTGCCTATCGTGACGAGTCCGGCGTCGTCCAACACGCCCAGCTCGACTGGCCCGAGGGAGGCGGCCTGATGCTCGGCTGCCACAAGCCCGACGGTCCGTTCACCCAGCAACCCGGGACCACGGCGGCCTACATCGTCACCGAGGACGTCGACGCTGTGTGGCAGCGGGCCACCGACGCGGGTCTCGCGCCCGACGCGATCGTGGAGCAGGACTACGGAAGCCGGGAGTTCCGCCTCAGCGATCCCGAGGGCAACCAATGGTCTTTCGGGACCTACGCCGGGGAGCCGCGGCGCACCTGAGCCTCGGTCCAACCCCTTCTTGGTAGCCCGAGGACCAACCCGGTGAAGGACTCGAGCTTCCCGTGCGATGGCTGTTGATGCTGATGACCGCCGTGCGGCGCGACGCTCGGCCCGGGGTCAGTACTCGCCCTTGATCACGAAGTACGACCCGCGGATGGTGCCGGCCAGGGTGGACCTCTGCCGCGCGAACTTGAAGGCACTCAACTCCTCGGGGACCTCCATGCCCTCCGACAGCTTGAACCCGACGGCCCGTTTGCCGCCGTCGGCCAGGGTGTAAAGGACGTTGATCCCCAGCCCCGACCGGTAGAAGGCGTAGGTCCAGCGGATGCCGTCCACCTCGATCTCACTGGCCTCCAGGGCCGGGGAGGCGATGACGATACCGCGCTCCTGCTCGAGCACGCGGGCGACGTAGTCCACCAGCTCCGGCGCGTCGCCCGCCGACTCGACGGCGAAGTCCACGTCGTACTTGTTCTTCAGGTAGCGGGCCTCATTCGCGCGCAGACCGGCGAGCGCGTCTGCAACGGGAGAAGACTCCAGGCCGATGGTGGAGACGTTCTTGAAGTCGACGGTGTAGGGCATGGCTGCTCCTCGGGTCGGTTGGCAGGGCCTGTCGTCGCGCCCACCCCGATGACGACGGCCGACGCCGAAGTGTGACACCGATGTCGTGGGGATGTGCAGCCTGCGAAGGCTCGAACGCGACCCGTCAGCCACGAGGCCGGTCGCCGTCGCGCGGCGCAACGCGGGCGAGGGTGTCGGGGGCGGCGCGGAAGGTGATGGCCCGCACGAGCCCGCGGTCGATGGTGAAGTCGAAGACGACCCTGGGCTC
>JAGQUE010000679.1 GCA_020438665.1 Nocardioidaceae bacterium
AGCGCACCGACACGGCGCTGACCCACTCCGCCCTGGCCACCGCCGTGGCCGAGGCCGTGCGCACCATGCCCGAGCTGCCCCCGGTGACCGGCGGCGTCGTGACCGAGCTGCTCGATCTGGTGACGACGCCTCGGCCCTTCCTGCGCTGGGACCCGGTGGTCGAGCCCGCGGTCGTGCCGCGCCATCCCTACACCGAGGCGGAGTCACAGCTGACCCTGGTGATCCGCTCCGGGGTCGCGGTGCCCGACCCGACGGGTGATCCCTACACCGTCGACCTGGTGGCCCCCGACGACTACGCGCAGCAGACCCGGGCCGCCCATCCCGAGCTCGACCTGCTCTGGAGGGGCACCTCGCAACGTCACCTGGCGTCACCGAAGACCAGCCAGCTGGAGGCCGAGCTGCACGGCCACTTCGACGCCGCCATCGGCGGCGCCGGCGCGGCCGCCGTACGCCGGGCGCTCGCCGTGGCGCTGCGCGAGTCCGGCTCGTTCCTCTCCACCACGGTTGCCGACCTGCACCACCCGGGAGCCCGCCTTCCCCAGCCGGGCGTCGAGCTGCACAGCTCGCCGACGGCGCAGGAGCCGGCGGTGACCGACCCGGCCGACCTGGCCCGGGGTGCCCCCCTGACCAAGGGGCAGTACGTCGTGCACGACACCGACGACCTGATCCTGCCCTACCTTCCGGACCCGCTGGCGAAGCGGCTGTCGCTCACCTTCCCGGACGCCGGGCAGGGTCACCACCTGTTCGGCCTGTGGGCCATCGAGGGGGTCACGCTGCCCTACGCCGGCCGGTGGCCGGAGTGGCATCCCTACCGGCTGGTGCTGGAGGCCGGGGCCGAGCTCGCCGCCCGGTCGACGCGGCGCGTCGTGCGCGTCGCCGTGCCTCCCGGCGAGCAGTTGCGGGTCAACCTCTCCTCGGCGTTGGACCGGGCCGACCTGGACCTGCTCGGGCTCTGGCGGTCGCTGCCCCAGGCGATCCGCGACCTCGACGTCGTGGCTGAGGCGGCGGCGGACGGCTGGCTGTGGTGGCTCACCCCTCCGACCCAGCTGCGGCTCGTCCACGCTGTGCCCAAGCCCGTCGAGGTGCCCCGGACGACCATCCTGGTGCCCGTCCGGGTCGCCGACGGCACCGACGTCCGGCTCTTCGGCGGGGTCGACGTCCACGGCCCCAGCACCGAGCGGCTGGACGTCGAGGCGGCCTGGACCGAGTGGGTCGACGACCCCACCAAGCCCGGCCCCGAGCAGGTCGACGTGACCGCCGCCGCCGCGCACACCGCGGTCTCCTATGACGAGGACCTGGTCGTGCTCGGCGGCGAGAAGGACTCGACGTTCCCGCTGCCCGACGGGTCGGCGCTGCAGGTGCACGCCGCGGTGCACCAGCTGGGCGACACCCGGCACCGGCTGGTGGAGTATCGGATGCGCGCCACCACGCGCTATCGGGAGTACTTCGACCCGCGCGTCCTCCCGACGGTCGACGACGTGTCCGTGGTGGGGCCTGCGACGCAGCTGGACGTCCCCAACACGGCCCGGCCCAACAAGCCGGTCGTGCATGACGTGATCCCACTCTTCAGGTGGACCGAGGAGACCGAGCCCGCCCAGCCGTTCGGCCTACGCCGCACCCGGCGCGCCGGGCTGCGCGTCTATCTGGAGCGGCCGTGGTTCTCCAGCGGAGACGGCGAGCTGCTCGGGGTGCTCCTGGCCGTGGGTCCGGACACCGCCACGGAGAACCACGTCAGCCAGTGGGGCGGGGACCCGGCCTACCTCCAGGCGGGTCCCGCCAGCCGCTCGGTCCTGCCGCTCTCGGACCTCACCCACCTGGTCGGCCTCGACGACCGCCGGGAGGGGGGCCGACCGGTGGGCCCGCCGACGCTGCAGACCCTGGTCGACGCCCCCGGCACGCCGGCGGTGTGGGTGCTCGGCTATCAGCCGGAGTTCTCCGCCGAGCGGGGCATGTGGTTCGTCGATGTCGCGCTCGACCCCGGGACCGCCATCTGGCCGTTCGTGCGGCTCGGGCTGGCGCGCTTCCAGCCCAGTTCGCTCCCCGGCAAGCACCTGTCCCCGGTGGTGCGGACCGACTTCGTCCCGCTGCCACCGGAGCGGACGGCCACCGTGACCCGGCCGGACCGACGCCACGCCCGGGTCGTGGTGACCGGGCCGATCGGCGTGCCCGACATGGGCCCCCTCACCGGTGACGGCTTCGTGGAGCGGCTGCTGGCCTCGCGGACCATGCGCGCGCGGTTGGAGCGCCGCCGCACCGACCTCACGACCGACCTGGGGTGGGAGACCGTCGACGCCGTCGACCTCCCTGTCCTCGGCTTCGACGCAACCGTCGTGTCGTGGTCGGGCCAGCTGCCGCTGCCGACCGCGCTGCCCCCGCGCCGCCCTGGCTCCAACCAGACCTTCCGCGTGGTGTTGGAGGAGTGGGAGACGCTGCCCGCCGATGCCCGCGGCGGCGGGCCCGGCACCGACGCCCAGTCGCGGGTCGTCTATGCCGACCACCTGCCGCTGTGAGCCCCGACAAGTCAACCGGGCCGCGCCAACGCGTCGGCTCGGACGCAGGCAGGGCCGGTGTGGAACGATCGGGTCATGGCAGTCGACCCCACCGGACGCGACCTGAAGAGGTTCCTCGCCGAGGGCGAGGGCCCCGTGGTGATGCTCAACCTGCTCCGGTTCAGGCCGGGCGGCCGCGAGTCCTATGAGCGCTACGCCGCCGCGGTGGTGGAGACGTTCCTGCCCCGGGTGGGCGCGGAGGTGGTCTATGTCGGTGACGGCGGCACCGCGCTGGTCGCCGAGGACGGCCAGGCCTGGGACGCCGTCCTGCTGGTGCGCTATCCCTCCCGGGCGGCGTTCAGCCGCATGGTCGCGGACCCGGACTACCAGGCGATCACCCACCTGCGCACGCAGGCACTCGAGGAGGCTGTGCTGCAGCCCACGGTGCCCTGGAGGTGACGCCGGCGCCGCCCGACACCGGCAGGTGGCCGGGTGGTCACACCTGGTCAGGGGCCGCGCGTCAGGACAGTGAGATCGTCGATACGAGGGAGCGACCGTGGACCGGGCCCACATGTTCCAGGCCGAGCGGCCGCGGCTGGTGGCGATCGCCAGCCGGGTGCTCGGCGATCACGCCGAGGCCGAGGACGTCGTCCAGCAGGCATGGCTGCGGCTGACGTCGACCGACGCTGAGATCGTCAGCCTGCCGGCCTGGCTGACGACGGTGACGACCCGGTTGTGCCTGGACCGGCTGCGCGCGCGGATCCCCGAGCCGGTCGATGAGGGCGAGCGCCACGCGGCCGGCGCACCGGAGGACCGCGGTGGGACCGGCTCGGACCCCGCCGACGACGTCGCGCTCGCCGAGACGGTCGGCATCGCCCTGCACGTCGTGCTCGACCGGCTGTCCCCGCGCGAGCGGGTCGCGTTCGTGCTGCACGAGAGCTTCGGCTTCGAGTTCCCGACCATTGCTTCGCTGCTCGACACCACCCCTGCGGCAGCACGCAAGCTGGCCTCGCGGGCGCGGGCCAAGGTGAGCCAGCCGCGAGCCGAGGGCCGGCTCGCCGACTGGGAGGTGGTCGACGCGTTCATGGCGGCGGCCAAGAACGGCGACTTCGACCGGCTGCTGCGGCTGCTGGCCCCCGAGGCCATCGTGAC
>JAGQUE010000079.1 GCA_020438665.1 Nocardioidaceae bacterium
TCATAGATCGACATCGTCGGGAACGGGTTGGGACGCTGGAAGACCATGCCGATCTGGCGGCGTACGGCGACCGGGTCGACCGAGGCGTCATACAGCGACTGCCCGTCCACCATCACCTTGCCCTCGACGCGGGCACCGGGGATCACCTCATGCATGCGGTTGAGCGAGCGCAGCACGGTCGACTTGCCGCAGCCGGAGGGGCCGATGAAGGCGGTGACCGAGCGCGCCTTCACGGACAGGTTCACCCCTTGTACGGCGAGGAAGTCGCCGTAGTAGATGTCCAGGTCGGAGACCTCGATGCTCTTTGCCATGGGTTCGCTGATTCCTTCCGTGCCCCGGGTCAGCTCTTCTTCGGGGCGAAGATCTTGCCGATGATGCGTGCCACCAGGTTGAGCAGCATCACGATGACGATGAGGACGAGCGCAGCACCCCACGCCCGGGCGAAGCCGGGTGGCTCGCTGCCGTCGGGCGGCCGGATGCCCGGTGAGGTGAACTGCGAGTAGATATAGACCGGCAGCGTCGTCATGCGCTCGTTGAAAGGGTTGCGGTTGAGCGAGTCGGTCAGGCCGGCCGTGAGCAGCAGCGGCGCCGTCTCACCGATCACCCGCGCGACGGCGAGGGTGACGCCCGTGATGATCCCCCCGAGCGCGGTGGGGACGACCATCTTGATGATGGTGCGCCACTTGGGCACGCCCAAGGCGTACGACGCCTCGCGCAGGTCGTCGGGCACGAGCCGCAGCATCTCCTCCGAGGAGCGCACCACGATCGGGATCATCAGAAGCGACACCGCGACCGAGCCCATCAAGCCCATGCGGACCTGGGGGCCGAAGATCAGCACGAACAGCGCGAGGCCGAACAGACCGGCGACGATCGACGGGATGCCGGTCATGACGTCGACGAGGAACGTGATCCATCGGGCGAGCCGGCTGCCCTTGCCGTACTCGACGAGATAGATCGCGGTGAACAGCCCGATCGGCACCGAGATCAGCGCCGCCAGCAGCGTGACGAGCAGCGTGCCGAGGATGGCGTGATAGATGCCGCCGCCCTCGCCGACGACGCTGCGCATCGACGAGGTCAGGAACGACATGCTGATGACGCCCGCGCCCTTGGACACGACCATCCACACCAGCCAGACCAGCGGGGCGACGGCGACCGAGAAGGAGACCCAGATCAGTGAGGTCATCAGCCGGTCGAGGGCCGCGCGGCGGTTCTCGAGGATGAGCGACCACACCGGGAGCCCGACGAGGAACAGGATGACCGCGTTGACGACGAGCGCCGCGAGCCCCAGCCCGAGGAACAGCGCGAACAGGCCCGACAGCGACAGTGCGATCACCGCGACGAGCGCCGGCGCCCAGGACGGGAGCCGGGGGTGGGAGATCGGGAGGCCGTCGCCGCCCGAGGCGGTCCGCGGTGACACCTGGAGGTCGGTCATCGGGCCATCCTCCGTTCGCTGCGTGAGGTGATCCACCGGGCGAGGAAGTTGACCGCGAAGGTCAGGGCGAACAGCACGAGGCCGGTGGCGATGAGGACGTGGACCTTGCCCGGCGTCCCCTCCTTGAACGAGGACGCGATGTTGGAGGCCACCGTGGCCGGGTTGGTCGAGGAGATCAGGTTGAGTGTCACCACGGGCGACGCGGACAGCACCATGGCGACGGCCATGGTCTCCCCGAGTGCACGGCCGAGGCCGAGCATGACCGCTGAGACCATGCCGGAGCGGCCATAGGGGAAGACCGCCATGCGGATCATCTCCCAGCGCGTCGCCCCGAGCGCCAGCGCGGCCTCCTCGTGGAGGCGGGGCGTCTGTGCGAAGACCTCGCGCGAGATCGCGGTGACGATCGGCAGGATCATGATGGCGAGCACGACGCCTGCGGTGAGCATGGTGCGCCCAGTGGCGGACACCGGTCCGGCGAAGAACGGCAGCCAGCCGACGTGCTCGGCCAGCCAGCCCTGGACCGGCTGGAACCAGGCCGACAGGGCCTGGGCGCCCCAGAGGCCGAACACCACGGAGGGTACGGCGGCCAGCAGGTCGATGACGTAGGCGACCGGCGCGGCGAGCTTGGGCGGGGCGTAGTGGGAGATGAAGAGCGCGATCCCGAACGCGAAGGGGACCGCGATGATCAGCGCCAGCACGGCCGCCAGCACGGTGCCGAAGATCAGCGGCGCGGTGTAGGACAGGAAGTCCGTGGCCGGGCGATAGATCGACTCGGGCTGCGCCAGGCCGGGGATGCCCTCGATGGCGAGGAAGATGAAGACAGCGGCGAGGGCGGCCAAGATGATCAGGCCGGAGCCGCGCGCCAGCCCGGCGAAGATCCGGTCGCCGAGCTTGGAGTGCGCAGGCGCCTCGGCCTCGACGCCGGGTCGCTCGGTGAGGGGCGGGGTGGTCACATCACTCCCTTGGTCAGCCCGGCGATGCCGGGAGGGTGTGCGAGTACGGCGACACCGCGAACCCTGG
>JAGQUE010000080.1:0-2263 GCA_020438665.1 Nocardioidaceae bacterium
CCCGTCCTTGACGTACACCTTCCACGAACAGGAGCCCGTGCAGTTCACCCCGTGGGTGGACCTCACGACCTTGTCGTGGCTCCACCGGTCCCGGTAGAAGACGTCGCCCTGCCGGCCGCCCTCCTTGAAGAGCGCACGGCCGTCGTCGGAGACCCGTGCTCTGGTGAAGAAGCGGCGGCTGCCGATCAGCGCCTGCTGCACGGGACCGTCGAGGCTCATTCAGGACTCCTGGTGGCGGGTGGCATGGCCGCGGAACGGCATGCGGGTGCGGACGTGGGCCTGGCACCGGTCGTGGTCGACGAAGGGCTCGAGACTCACCGAGGCCTCACCCTCACCGAGCTGCCTCAAGACGCCCTTGATGATGCCCCGGTGGATCCCGCAGACCACGGCCTCGTTGGCTCGAGCGAGGTCCATGAACGGACAGCGGGCAAGGTCGATCTGGCAGGAGCGACCACCGTCAGTGGTGGACAGCTCGGGGTGGTAGCCCCAGTCCTGCAGGACGTCGATCATCCGGCCGACCTTGGTCAGCCAGGTCCCGGCCGAGTCGGCGGGGCCCTCGTCGGCAGGCTCGACGTGCTGGGCGGCCCACTCCTCCCCCGCCTTGACCGGCGTCATGCGCGCGCCGAAGGACTCGGTGAGGAGCTCGGCCAGCGCGTGGAGGCTGGCCGCGTTGTCCTCGGCAGTCGGTTCCTCCGGAGCCACGGCATAGACCTTGCGCGGACGCCCGACGCCGAACACCTTGGTGAACTCGGAGGTCACCACACCGGCCGCCACCAGCTGGTCGAGGTGGAACCTCACCGTCGACACGTGCAGGTCGAGCGCCTCCGCCAGCTGGGCCGCGGTGAGCCCGGGGGCAGCCTGGTCAGCCTCGGGGTCGGGCAGGTAGCGAGCAAGCTCGTCGACCAGCGCCCGCCGGACGGGGGAGAGCAGCAGCACCGGCCCGGACTCGACCAGGTCGCTCGTCGGGGACGTCGTCACGCGCTTCACTGTGCCACAAACCTCCTCCTGCGGGGATCCGTCAAAACATTCTATTTGATGTATTCCATTCCGCGCAATCAGAGCCGCTCCGCGCACGAGTTGACGAGATACCGATGGTTGTGGCTAGGCTGCGGGACAGTTTAGAGGACTTCACTCATTCAAACTGAGGCAACTATGATCCCCTCCGACACCGCGCGAGACCGCTCTTCGGCTCCGCCGGCCCCAACCCCCACGAACGACTCGACGCCCGTCGGCGCCGGTCGCGTGCTGACCGTCTCGACCATCGGGTTCACGCTGATGTTCGCCGCGTGGCTGATGTTCGGCATCCTCGGCAAGCCGATCACGGAGGAGTTCGACCTCTCCGAGGTGCAGCTGTCGTGGATCATCGCGGCCGCCGTGCTCAACGGGTCGATGTGGCGGTTGCCCGCGGGGATGATCACCGACCGCATCGGCGGACGGAAGGTGATGACCTTCCTCCTGGTCGGCTCGGCGGTGCCGGCCTACTTCGTCTCCCGCGCCGACTCCTACGGTATGCTGGTGGTGCTGGCCTTCCTCGTGGGCTTCGCCGGCAACTCCTTCAGCGCCGGGATCGCCTGGAACTCCGCGTGGCAGCCCCGACGACACCAGGGGTTCGCCCTCGGGCTGTTCGGGGCCGGCAACGTCGGTGCGTCGGTGACGAAGTTCGTCGGCCCTCCCGTCATCGCCGGGACGACGGTCGGCGCCACCTATCTCGGTGTGTTCCCCGGGGGCTGGCGCTTCATCCCCGTCCTGTACGCCATCCTGCTGGTCGCGATGGCCGCAGTGACCTGGTTCGTCGCGCCGCGAGAGGACCGCGCGCCAGGCCACGCCCAGCCGCTCGGCAAGCAGCTGGCGCCGTTGCGACACGTGAGGGTGTGGCGGTTCAGCCTCTATTACGTCGCCTTCTTCGGCGCCTATGTGGCGCTCTCCGCGTGGCTGCCCACCTATTACATGGACAACTACGACGTCGGCCTCCAGACCGCGGCCTACCTCACGGCGACCTACATCTTCCCGGCGTCGCTGCTGCGACCCGTCGGGGGCTGGCTCTCCGACCGTGTCGGCGCTCGCCGGGTCCTCTACTGGACCTTCGCCCTGATGCTTCTGACGACGGGGGTGCTGATGATGCCCAGCGGCCACCTCGTGGTCGCCCACCCCGACGGCTCCACCAGCCAGCACCTCGCCTATGCCCTGGGACTGCCCCAGTTCGCGGTCGTGGTGTTCCTGCTCGGCTGCTCCATGGGTATCGGCAAGGCCGCCGTCTACAAGC
>JAGQUE010000080.1:2338-2533 GCA_020438665.1 Nocardioidaceae bacterium
CTGCCGCCGCTGTTCGCCTACACCACAGCCTGGTCCGGTTTCCCCTCGAGCACCTTCTTCGTCCTGTTCCTGCTCACCGTCGTGTGCGCTGTCTGGATGCACGTGACGGTGGTCCGCATGCTGCACTGGGAGACTCCCCGGCTCGCCAGGCACATCGAACGCCCCACCCCCGCCCCTGAGGAGGCACTGGCATGA
>JAGQUE010000680.1:0-512 GCA_020438665.1 Nocardioidaceae bacterium
TGGCAGGCCACCCTGGCGGCCACCATCCAGGTGCTCGAGCGCTACGACGCCGGCCTGCTGAGGGCGGTCGGCATCACCAACCAGCGCGAGACGATCGCCCTGTGGGACCGGGAGACGTTGACCTCGCCCCGCAAGGCGATCGTGTGGCAGGACCGCCGTACGGCGGACATCTGCGCGCGGCTTCAGTCCGCCGGCCACGAGGCTCGCGTCTCGGAGGTGACCGGACTGCGTCTCGATCCCTACTTCTCCGGGACCAAGCTGGCCTGGCTGGCCGAGAACGAGCCCCACACGTGGGCGCTGGTGCAGTCCGGGCGCTATGCCGTCGGCACCGTCGACTCCTATCTCATCGCGCGCATGTCGCGCGGCACCTGGCACGTCACCGACGTCTCCAACGCGTCGCGGACGCTGCTGTTCGACCTCGCGGCGGGCGACTGGTCGGCGGAGATGTGCGACCTGTTCGAGGTTCCGCGCGACGCCCTGCCCGACATCGCGCCGAGCTGGGGCGACATCGC
>JAGQUE010000680.1:588-1556 GCA_020438665.1 Nocardioidaceae bacterium
GGCGACTCCAAGTGCACCTACGGCACGGGCTCGTTCATCCTGACCAACACCGGCGCGGAGGTGCCCCGGTCCAGCGCCGGGCTGCTCAGCACCGCCGCATGGCGCTCCCCCGCCGGCGAGATGACCTATGCCCAGGAGGGCGCGATCTTCGTCACCGGCGCGGCCGTCCAGTGGCTGCGCGACGGGCTCCGGATCATCGACTCGGCGGCCGACACGGCGCGCATCGCCGGAGAGGTGCCCGACTCCGGTGACGTGGTGTTCGTGCCGGCCCTGACCGGGCTGGGTGCTCCCCACTGGGACCCGCACGCCCGCGGCACCATCGTCGGGATCACCCGCGGCACCACGCGCGCCCACCTCGTCAGGGCGACGCTCGAGGCCATCGCCTTCGAGGTGCGCGACGTGCTCGAGACGATGCCGCTGGGTGACTGCCTGCGGGTCGACGGCGGCGCCTCGGCCAACGACCTGCTGTGCCAGATCCAGGCCGATCAGCTCGGCATCGCGGTCGAACGTCCCCGCATGATCGAGACGACCGCACTCGGTGCCGCCTTCCTCGCCGGGCTCGGGGTCGGCGTCTGGGACTCCCCCGACGAGCTGCGCCGCACCTGGATCCTGGACCGTCGGTTCGAGCCGCAGGCCGACCGAGCCACCGCCGACGCCGCCTACGCCCGCTGGACCGAGGCCGTCCGCCGTTCCCGCGACTGGGCACACGANNTGACCTCGCTCGGCTGAGCTGGGCTGCCTCCTCCGCCCCCGCGCGCCATCCTGTGGACAAATCGGGGTAGTACGGAAGGCAGCGCCCGCGATGGGCGTGGTCCCTTCCGTACTAACTCCCGCTTGTGGACAAGCCGGCGGCGACATGGCCGTCAGAGGGCATCCGGGCTGTGGATGAGGATCATGCAGGCTTCCGTACTAACTCGCGCTTGTGGAGAAGTCAGGAGAGCGCGTCGAGCTCGTCGAGCGCGTCGACG
>JAGQUE010000081.1 GCA_020438665.1 Nocardioidaceae bacterium
GCCCTCCTGGATCAGGTCGAGGAAGAGCATGCCGCGGCCGGTGTAGCGCTTGGCGAGGCTGACGACGAGGCGGAGGTTGGCCTCGAGGAGGTGGTTCTTGGCCCGCCGACCGTCCTCGGCGATCCACTCGAGCTCCTCGCGCATCTTGTCGGAGATCTTGCCGCCCTTGGCGAGCTTCTCCTCGGAGAACAGGCCCGCCTCGATGCGCTTGGCGAGCTCGACCTCCATCTCGGCGTTGAGCAGGGGCACCTTGCCGATCTGCTTGAGGTAGTCCT
This sequence comes from Nocardioidaceae bacterium, assembly GCA_020438665.1. The sequence goes on from JAGQUE010000081.1 coordinate 276, forward strand.
TGACCGGGTCGGCGGTCGCCCCGGCGACCATCACCTGTTGCTCGGGCTCGCCGGTGTCGTCGGCATCGGAGACCACGAAGGCCTGTCGTTCGTCCTCGACGATCGTGGGGTCTGCGGCGACGTCCTTCTCGAACTCGGCGTCGTCGATGTCCGGGAGCAGCTTCTTGCCATCCGGCCCGACCGCGGCGGCCGCGGGAGCGGCCTCCTCGGCGGTGCCGGTCCCGTCGACCTCGAGGTCGTCGAGCTCGATGGGGGCCTCGACCCCGGGCGCGTCAGCAGTCTTGGCGGCGGGCGCGGCCTTCTTGGCGGCGGTCCTCTTGGCCGGCGCAGCCTTGGCGGTCGGCACGGCGGCCTTGGGGGCGGCCTTCGCCGCCTTGGCCGGCGCTGCCTTGGCGGCGGTCGCCTTGGCGGCGGGGGCCTTCTTGGCCGGGCTCGCCTTGGCAGTCTTCGCGGGTGCTTTGGCGGTTGTCTTGCGTGCGCTCGAGGACACGAAAACCTCTCGTAGAACGACGTAGGGCGCGGCGAAGCCCGGTGACGTCAAGTGCCGCTCGGACATTGTGCCATGACCCTGGTCACGATTCTCCACTCCCCCACCCCGAGGGCAGCAGGCGGCCCTACGGCCTGTCGCGGCGACCTCATGACCGCTTCGCGGCCAGTTTCATCTCCTTCTTGTGGTCGCGCACCTTCTGCAGCGACTCCGGGTCGACGACATCCGCGACCGACCGATAACCCGGCTCGGCGTAGGCACCGGCCGCGCTCTCCCAGCCGTCGGGGCGTACGCCGAGCTGCTTGGCGAGCAGGGCGACGAAGATGCGCGCCTTCTGCTGCCCGAAGCCGGGGAGCGCGTTCACCCGGCGCAGCAGCTCCTTGCCGGTCGTCGCCTCCGACCACAGCCGCGTCACATCGCCGTCGTAGTCGTCGACCACGACCCGAGCAAGCTCCTGGAGCCGCGCCGCCATCGAGCCCGGGAACCGGTGGATCGCCGGTGGCGTCGAGCACAGCGCGACGAACGCCTCGGGCTCGGCCGCGGCGATCCGGTCGGGCGCGAGCGTCCCGAACCGCTGCAGCACTTTGGCCGGTCCCCGGAAGGCATGCTCCATCGGGTACTGCTGGTCGAGCATCATCCCGACCAGGAGTGCGAACGGGTCGTCGGTGAGCACCTGGTCCGCGGTGTCGTCGCCGGTGATGTGGATCGCCATGCGCCCATCCTGCATCACCACCGACCTGATGAGTGCGCGCACCCGACCTGGGGTATCCCGCTGGCACAGCTGCCGTGGAAGGAGCAGCGGCGGAGCGGCCGCGTTGGCGCCCCAGCAGCTCGGCAGGCGCCGCTGCCGCGCGCCCGCCCCCAGAGCCGGGGTCGATGCGCTGGCAGGGCGACTCGCCCACACCCGCGCGATCCCCGGAATCGAGGATCGCGCCCGGAAGTGATCAGTCGGCGTCGGCCGCCTTGACCGCCAGCACCGGGCAGTGTGCGTCGAGCAGGATCCGCTGGGCGTTGCTGCCGAGGATCAGCTTGCCGACCGGCGACCGCCGGCGCAGGCCGATGACGATGAGCTCGGCGTCGTTGGCCTCGGCGATGCTGATGAGGTCCTCAGCGGGTTCGAAGCCGCGGACCATCTCACGCACCTCATGGTCGATGCCGGCGTCCTTGAGCTGCTGGTCGACCTTGGCCATCGCCTCGTCGGCCCGGCGCGACTCGGTGCCGTCGAACTCGTCTCCGCCCCGATGAGAGTTGACCACGATGAGTCGACTGTTGCGCAGCTTGGCTTCCTCGATGGCGCGTGCCAGTGCGGCGTCGCCCTCGGGCTTCACTACGTATCCCACGACGACGGTCCCCATCGACCACTCCTTCTGCGACGACAGCCCGGGATGGGCCCTCCCTCCACGCACGGTATCGAATCGCTCGTCCCGTCGCAGCCTGTGGATGGTCAATCCGGTCACACCGCGGTCTGCGCGAGGCTGCTCGGGTGTCTCCCGGCCTCGTCGATCCGCTGCCTCGGCCGGTGCGCCGTGGCCTGCGCGCCCTGGTCATGGAACTCACCGACTGGGGCCGCACGCAGCGCTTCCCGGTGACGATCTCGGTCGGGGTGCCGGGCGGGCTCCGGCTCACGTGGACCATCGACGCCGATCCGGGGGACCTCGCGCTGCGGACCCAGGTCGTGGCGGCGCTGCTGGCCCGATCGCTCCCCGACGAGGCCACGGCCGATCCCCCGCCGGTGTGCTGGCTGACGCGGCCGGGCACGATCGCGTGGCACGATCTGGACGCGGCCTGGCTCCCCGCCGCGCGCGCGGCCTACGACGAGGCCGGTGTGCCGCTCACGTTCGTCGTGGTCACCAAGACGGCGTGGTGGGACCCGCGCAGCGGGCTGGCGCAGCGGTGGCGTCGGCCGCGTCGCCGCTGACCTCACCAGCGACGAACGAGCCGTGCCCCAGCAGGTCAGCCCCAGGTGTGGACCGGCTCGTTGGTGTGCATGTGGTCGCGGTATTCGTGGAGCACGTGGCGCAGCGCCTCGTAGCGGTCGGCCTGGGCGTGTTCGCCCATCTTGGTGACGAACCACTCGGCGCCGTTGATGCCGGTGAGGCACCGCTGCTCGACGATGCCGAGCAGCCGGTCGCGCACGGACGTCTCGACGCCCCACCGCTCCAGCCCTTCGTGGGCCAGGGGCAGCAGCCGCCGCAGGACCAGCTCGGTCGCCGGGACCTGCCCGATGCCGGGCCAATAGAGCTGGGCGTCGATGCCGTGGAGCGCGGCGGCGTGGAAGTTCTCCTCGGCTGCGCTGAACGACATCTGGCTCCACAGCGGTCGTTCGTTGTCGGCCAACGAGCGGACCACGCCGAAATAGAATGCCGCGTTGGCCATCATGTCGGCCACGGTCGGGCCGGCCCCGAGGATGCGGTTCTCGACACGCAGGTGGGGCACGCCGCCCTGGATGTCATAGACCGGGCGGTTCCAGCGATAGATGGTCCCGTTGTGAAGTCGCAGCTCGGGGAGCTTGGGGATGCCGCCCTCCTCGAGCACGGCGACCGGGTCCTCGTCCTCGGTGATGGGAAGCAGCGCCGGGAAGTAGCGGACGTTCTCCTCGAACAGGTCGAACACGGAGGTGATCCAGCGCTCGCCGAACCACACCCGGGGCCGGACGCCCTGCACCTTGAGCTCCTCGCTGCGGGTGTCGGTGGCCTGCTCGAAGAGCGGGATGCGCGTCTCGCGCCAGAGCTCCTTGCCGAGCAGGTAGGGCGAGTTGGCGCCGAGCGCCACCTGCACGCCCGCGATGACCTGGGAGGCGTTCCAATAGTCGGGGAAGTCGTCGGGCGAGGTCTGCACGTGGAACTGGGTGCTGGTGCAGGCGGCCTCGGGCAGGATCGAGTCGGAGGTTGTCCGCAGCCGCTCGTGATGTCCCGAGATGTCGATGAGGATGTCCTCGCCCCGGGCCTGGAGGATCTGCTCGCTCAGCAGCTGATAGCGCGGGTTGGCGCTGATCGAGGACGGCGCCATATGGCCCTCGGCCAACGTCGGCAGGATGCCGATCATGACGAGGTGGGCACCAATGGCGGCCGACTTGTGCTCCGCGTCGTTGAGGCTGCGCCGCAGGCTGTCCTCGAACGTCGTGAGCCCGCCTTCGCGCAGCTTGGCCGGCTGGACGTTCATCTCGATGTTGAACTGCCCCAGCTCGGTCTGGAAGTCGGGGTCGGCGATCGCCTCGAGCGCCTGGGCGTTCTTGAGCGCGGGATCGCCGGTCTCGTCGACCAGGTTGAGCTCGACCTCGAGCCCGGTCATCGGGTCGTCGGTGTCGAACCGGGACTCGCGCAGCATCCTCTCGAACACGTCAAGGCAGCGACGGACCTTCTCACGGTGCTTGGTCCGGTCAGCCCGCGAGAACTCCTGGGCGTCGACCTCTTCTCCCATGGGGGAACCCTAGAGCCCGCGAGCACGCCGCAACAGCCGCCATCCGGCCAGCGACAGACGCAGGCTCACGCCCGGCGCTCGGTCATCGCCTCGTCCCACACGCTCGGTGGGACGGCGCGCAGCAACGACTCGGCCAGCGCGTCGGCGAGCGGGTCGCCGCTCTGCTCCTCGAAACAGCGGTCGAGGGCGCACCAGGCCAGGGCCCCCCGGCCGTCCAGCCACGCGGCAAAACCGAGGAGCATCGCCGGCGCCGCGACATAGCCTTCCGGCGCCGCCCTCAGCACGCCCGTCCACAGGTCGACGTGGGCACGGGCCATGGGTCGCTCGAGCATCGCCCACACCCGCTCGCGCAGCTCGGGCTCGGTCAGGTCGACCAGCAGCCGGGCCACCCGGTCGGGCGCCGGCACCCGGCCCGCGAGGCCCTCGACGACGCAGCTGCGCAGCCACGCCGTCTCGGCGACCAGCTGGTCGCGAGCGGGCGGTCCGACCAGGGCCATCACCCCGCGGACAGCCGCGACCGCCTCGGGGTCGGGTGACAGGGAGCGGGCCAGCGCCTCGCGCGAGTCCAGCATCACCTCGCCGCGCAGCACCGCGTCGGCGAGGAACGGGTGGGCCGAGATGTCGAACCGATGTCCGGACCGGCCGGCCTTGACGCCGTCGAGCAGCGGGAACCACCGGCCGTCCGACACGCGCAGCGCTTCCTTGACCTCGACGGCGTGGTCACGCAGGTCCGCGATCACGTCGCGCACGAACCGACGGACCAGCGGGCCGTCGTCGGCATAGAGCACCAGGACGACCGAGGTCGCGCCCTCCCGGGCCACCGGCGCGACGAGCAGGTCGACGACGCCTGCGACGTCGCGACGCGCCTCGGGGAGGTCGACCCGGGCGTGGAAGGGGCGCCGCGCGCCGAAGGTCAACATCACCAGGGAGCGGCTGGGGTGGAAGCCGAGGAGCACGGGGACCAGGGCGAGGACGTCCTCGGGGGTGCGGGCCACGAGGCGGGGTGGGTTCGTCATGGGTCGACTCTCGGCGTGGCCCCGGCGGGGCCGCAGGGCCGTGACGTCCCGTGGTGGACAGCGCCGCGCGACGAGGGGCTGTGGATGCGAAGCGGGCCGCGTGGCCCGCCGTACGGCCGCTGTCGGTGGGAGCAGGTACGTTGCCGCCATGCCGTCCTGGACCGACAGGTGAGGGGCCACTGATGCGCGCCGCCGCGTCGGTCCTCCACCTCGATCTCGACGCGTTCTTCGCGTCGGTGGAGCAGCGCGACAAGCCGTCGCTGCGGGGCAAGCCGGTCGTCGTCGGCGGGGTGGGTGGCCGCGGCGTGGTGTCCACGGCGTCCTATGAGGCCCGCAAGTACGGCGTCCGCTCGGCGATGTCCACCCGCGAGGCGCGCGCGAGGTGCCCCCACGCCGCGTTCCTCAGCGGTCGGTTCCCGGCCTATCGCGAGGCGAGCGACGCCGTGATGGGCCTGCTGCGGTCGGTGTCACCCCTGGTCGAGCCGCTGTCCCTCGACGAGGCGTTCGTCGACCTCGAGCAGGCCGACCTGCCCGACCTCGAGGTCGCCACCGTCAGCGCGCTGGCCGAGCAGCTTCGGGCCCGCGTGACCGAGGTGACCCACGGGCTGACCGCGTCGGTTGGACTGGCCACCTCCAAGTTCGTCGCCAAGGTGGCCAGCGACCTCGACAAGCCCGACGGACTCGTCGTCGTGCCGCCGGGGACCGAGCTCGACCTGCTGCGCCCGATGCACGTGACCGTGATCCCCGGAGTGGGGCCGGCGACCGCCGAACGGCTGCGCCGGGCCGGCATCCACACCGTGGCCGACCTCGAGACCGTGAGCCAGGGTGAGCTGGTCCGACTGGTCGGCCGGGCCCACGGTCTCGGCCTCCATGCGCTCGCCCGCGCCCAGGACGACCGGCCGATCGAGCCCGAGCGCGAGACCAAGTCGGTCAGCGTCGAGGGCACCTATGACACCGACCTGACCGACCGACGGCTCATGGAGGGTCTGCTGACCCGACAGGCCGGCGAGGTGGCCGGCCGGCTGCGCAAGCAGGGGCTCTCCGGCCGCACGGTCACCATCAAGGTCCGACTCCACGACTTCACGACGCTGAGCCGGTCGACCACGCTCGGCTCCCCGACCGACACCGCCAGCACGATCGCCCGCCTTGCCCGGTCGCTGCTGGCCGACCTCGACACCTCGGGCGGAGTGCGCCTGCTCGGCGTGGGCGTCTCCGGTCTCGCCGACTGGATCCAGGAAGACCTGTTCGGAGAGACCGGCGAGGACGAGGAGCCCGAGGAGCTCCCGGCCGTGCCCACTGCGCGACAGCGGGTCTGGGCGCCCGGCATGGATGTGGTCCACCACGAGCTCGGGCAGGGCTGGGTGTGGGGATCGGGTCGCGGGGTGGTCACCGTCCGGTTCGAGACGCGCGAGTCACCGGTGGGTCCGGTGCGGTCGTTCGCGGTGGACGACCCGCTGCTCAGGCCGCTCCACCCGCGTGAGCCGTGAACCTCACCTCGTCGCCGGGCCGCAGCTGGGAGCAGCGGGCCAGGTCGGCGGTGTCGACCACCCCGATGACCGGATAGCCGCCGGTGACCGGGTGGTCGGCCAGCAGGATGACCGGCTGCCCGTCCGGCGGCACCTGGACGGCGCCGACGACCAGGCCCTCACTGGGGAGCTCCTCGACCTGGCGACGTTCCAGCACCGGCCCGCGAAGGCGCA
>JAGQUE010000681.1:0-699 GCA_020438665.1 Nocardioidaceae bacterium
GGGGCCGCCCACCTGCCCGGCATGCTCGCCGCGGTCACCCCGCTGCCGGTCATCGGGGTGCCCGTCCCGCTGAAGTATCTCGACGGGATGGACTCGCTGCTGTCGATCGTGCAGATGCCGGCCGGCGTCCCGGTCGCGACGGTCGCCGTCGGCAACGCGCGCAACGCCGGGCTGCTCGCCGTACGCATCCTCGGCGCGAGCGACCCCGACCTGCAGTCGCGCATGGTGGAGTTCCAGGCCGAGCTCAAGGCCGCCGCGCAGGCCAAGGGCGAGGTCGTCCGCCGTGAGGCCGCGGCCAAGCCGCGGGTCGGGTTCGCCTGAGCCCGTGTCCGGTGCGGAACCACGTGCGTCCCGCGGCCGTCCCACTGCCATGAACATCCGGACGTCCCGCCTCGCGGCCCTCCTCGCTGCGCCCCTGCTCCTGCTCGCCTCGTGCGGCTCGCAGACAGCCGACGGCCCGGGCGCCGGTGGCGCTGCCGACGCCCCCTCGGGGCCCTACCTGTCCACGGCGGTGACCGTCGACGGGCAGGACCACCCCCTGGTGGACGGCAAGCCGATCCGCCTCGTCGTCGACAACGGTCAGCTCGCTCTCAGCGCCGGCTGCAACCAGATGGGCGGACCGGCCACCTGGTCGGGCGGCACCGTCGACCTCGGCGCGATGGCGATGACCGAGATGGGCTGCGCCGAGCCGCTGATGGC
>JAGQUE010000681.1:717-1612 GCA_020438665.1 Nocardioidaceae bacterium
GGCACGCTGAAGGTCGCCACTGACGGTGACGAGTTCACGCTGACCAAGGACGGGACCGCGATGACCTTCACTCCCGAGATCCCCCCGGCCGCCGCGCCGCTCGCCGGCACCCGCTGGACGCTGACGTCGATGGGCCTCGGCGGCTCACCCGACGCGGCCGTCAGCAGCGTGCCCGCCGGCGTCGACTCCGGCTTCCAGATCGACGGTGACCGGATCAACATCTGGCCCGGCTGCAACACCGGCTCCGGCAAGGTCATCGTCGGCGACTCGTCGTTCTCGGCGACCCGGATCGCCACGACGATGATGGCCTGCACGGACGCCCGAGGTGACGTGGAGCAGGAGGTGCTGGCCTTCTTCAACTCCGGCACCCTGGACTTCGTCATCGACGGTGACACGCTGACGCTGACCTCCTCGGACGGCAAGGTCCTGACCTATGTGGCGGGCGACTCCGGGTCGAGCTCCGGATCGGGTTCCGGCACCACCAACCCCGACCCGTCGGTGATCCAGGGCACCACCTGGAACCTGACTCAGATCGCCACGGTCGACGGCGACACCGCCACGGGCGGCTCGATCCCCGCCGGCGTGACGGCCTCCCTCGAGCTCCACCCCGACATGGCGTTCGTCAACACCGGCTGCAACCGCGGCCGTGGCCGGGTCGACTATGGCGAGGGCTCGCTGACCATCACCGCCCTAGCGCTGACCAAGATGGCCTGCCATGGCCCGGCGGCCGAGGTCGACCGGGCCGTCCACGCCGTCCTGGGCACTGGCGCCCCGGCCTCCTGGACTGTCGACGGCGCCTCGCTCGTCATCTCCACCCCGGATGGCTCCACCTCGCTGACCTATGAGGCGGCCAGCTAGCTGCTGCCCACGTTCCGCCGGTTGGAGGAGTGTGCCC
>JAGQUE010000082.1:0-716 GCA_020438665.1 Nocardioidaceae bacterium
CCGCGGACCAGGTCGCCGACGCCGTACGCGCGGCCGGCATCGCCTGTTTCGGCCCCTCCCGGGAGGCCGCCCGGCTGGAGGGGTCCAAGGCGTTCGCCAAGGCGGTGATGGAGGCCGCCGGGGTCCCGACGGCCGCGGCCCGGGTCTGCACCACCGTCGAGGAGGCGATCGCGGCGCTCGACGAGCTGGGATCGCCCTATGTGGTCAAGGACGACGGTCTGGCGGCCGGCAAGGGCGTCGTCGTGACCGACGACCGGGACGCCGCTCTCGCCCACGCCGCCGCGTGTGAGCGGGTGGTGGTCGAGGAGTTCCTCGACGGCCCAGAGGTGTCCCTGTTCGCGATCACCGACGGCACGACCGTCTATCCGCTCCAACCCGCCCAGGACTTCAAGCGCATCCGCGACGACGACCAGGGCCCCAACACCGGCGGCATGGGCGCCTACACCCCGCTGCCCTGGGCACCCGACGGGCTGGTCGACGAGGTGCTCCGCACGGTGCTCCAGCCCACGGTCGACGAGATGGCGCGACGGGGGACGCCGTTCGCCGGGCTGCTCTATGCCGGCCTGGCGATGACCTCGCGCGGCATCCGGGTCGTGGAGTTCAACGCCCGCTTCGGCGATCCCGAGACCCAGCCGCTGATGGCGCTGCTCGACTCCCCGCTGTCCTCGCTGCTGCTGGCGGCCGCGACGGGGACCCTGGCCGACGTACCCCCTCCG
>JAGQUE010000082.1:828-1575 GCA_020438665.1 Nocardioidaceae bacterium
CACGCCGGGACCGCTCGCAACGACGCCGGCCAGCTCGTCACCGCGGGCGGCCGGGTGCTCGCGGTGACGGCGGTCGGTGCCGATATCGCCGACGCCCGTGCCAAGGCCTATGAGGGTGTCCGGTCGATCTCCTTCCCCGGCGCCCAGTTCCGCACCGATATCGCGCTCGCGGCGTCACGGGGCTGACGGCCACCCCCGTCCAGAAGAGATGGTGCGTGCACGCGACGTTTGGCCGGTGCGCGCACCGGGTACTCCAGCGCAACCCCTCGGCCGGAAAGCGCAGCGACGGGGGGTGAGGCGCCGGGGACCTCGTCCCCCGGAGGTCCCGGCGCCGCCCTCACCCGCCGCGGGACGTCACACTCCCTGGCTGCCAGGGCGACCAGTTCCGATGACGTACGCCGGGTCGCCGTAGCATGCTCCGCGTGACCGTCCCCAACGTCCTGGCCACCCGCTACGCCGGCGCCGACCTCGCGGCCATCTGGTCGCCCGAGCACAAGATCGTGCTCGAGCGGCAGCTGTGGATCGCCGTGCTGCGTGCCCAACGGGACCTGGGCGTCGCCGTGCCGGATGGCGTGATCGAGGACTACGAGCGGGTCGTCGAGCACGTCGACCTGGCGTCGATCGCCGCGCGTGAGCGGGTGACCCGTCACGACGTGAAGGCGCGCATCGAGGAGTTCTGTGCGCTCGCCGGACACGAGCACATCCACAAGGGGATGACCTCGCGCGACCTGACCGAGAACGTGGAGC
>JAGQUE010000083.1 GCA_020438665.1 Nocardioidaceae bacterium
CCTTCGGGCCGAGCGTGACCTTGACGGCGTCAGCGAGCGTGTTCATGCCACGCTCGAGGCCGCGCCGGGCCTCCTCGTCGAAAGCAATCAGCTTGGGCATAGCTCCTGTGATTCCTTCACGGTTAAGAACTGTGGCGGACCGGCTCGTTGCCCGCGACGGACGACCAGGCCGCCCGACGGACCCTTCCCATCGGCGCTGCTGGCCTCAACTCCCCGGTCCCGGTGAGTTGTCACTCTCATGGTGAGAGTGCCAGCGTCATGTTTAGCACTCGCCAGGGCCGAGTGCAAACGTCGATCGCTCCGACGGCCGATCCGTCAGAGGGTCGCGACCCGGCGGGCCACGAGGTCGGCGAAGGGTCCTGCGTTCTCCGGGATCACGTCGAGATAGAGCCCCGGCTCGGTCAGCTCCACCTCGCTCACCCACCAGTCGTCACCGCCCCGCATCAGGTCGACCCGCGCATAGGCCGGTGGGTCACCCAGGACCGAGCCGCAGGCGATCACCGCCTCCTCGGCCCGGCGCGCGGCCGCGGCGTCCAGCGGCACCGGCGTGGCGGTCCCGCCGCGGTGCTCGTGGACACGGATCTCACCCGGGCCGGGCAGCTTGTCCACCTGGGTGGCGGGCACCCCGTCGAAGACGAAGACCGACGTCTCGCCGGTGACCCGGACCGACTCGACCAGCGGTTGCACGATCCACGGTCCCGGCAGGTCGGGGGCGAAGCCCTGCCCGGCGGTGACGATCTGGACCCCGTTGCCGTTGACGCCGACCCGCGGCTTGACCACGGCCACGCCGAGGTCGGCCACGGCTGCCGCCACCACGTCCACGGTGTCGGCGGCGAGCGTCGGCACGACGGGGAGTCCCGCGTGCGCCAGATCGAGCAGATAGGTCTTGTCGGTGTTCCACCGGATCGTCCTCGCGCCGTTGAGCAGCGGCGGCTCGAGGGCCGTGGTCCATGCAAGGAAGGCGTCGAGCCGGGCCACGTAGTCCCACGTCGACCGTACGGCGACCAGGCGCGCGCCCGACCAGTCGACGTCCGGATCGTCCCAGCGCGCCCACGCCGACCCGACCCCACGCTCGCGGAGGGCCGCATCCAAGGTCTCGTGCGCCGGCTCCCCCTCCGGGAACCAGGCACAGGTGGCGAGCAGCACGTCGGGCATCGCCTCAAACTAGTCGCCGCCCGCTGTCGATTTCGCGTGGCCCCGTCCGTCATCGTGATGACAACCGCCCCGAGCGCGAGGAGCACGACATGACCGAGTACATGGTTCTCATCCCCGGTGACGAGGCCGCGTGGGCCGCCGCCACGCCCGAGCAGCACCAGGCGATGTACGAACGCCACGCCGAGTTCGCCAAACGGCTCGCCGAGCGCGGTCACCAGGTCACCGGTGGCGCCGAGCTCACCGGGTCGGCCACCGCCCGGACCGTCCGGGCGGACGGCGACGGCGGTGTGACGATCACCGACGGGCCCTACGCCGAGACGGCCGAGCAGCTCACCGGCTTCTACACGATCCAGTCCGACGATCTCGACGACCTGCTCGAGGTGGTCGGCTTCCTGGCCGGCGCCGAGGGCACCCTCGAGGTGCGGGCCTGCGTCGACCACTCCGGCGGCAGCTGATGCGCTACCTGGTGCTGATGTCCGACGACGGGGTCTGGGACCGGGCCGGTGAGACGGAGCAGCAGGCGATCATGGCTGCCCACATCGCGTTCTCGGCCGCGGTCGGGGAGCGCGCCACCCTGGTGGGCGGCGAGGCCCTGGCCGCCCCGGCAGAGGTCGTGACCCTTCGCGCCGCCGCGACCGGCTCCGACCGGGTCGTCACCGACGGGCCCTACGCCGAGACCGTGGAGCAGCTGGGCGGCTTCTATCTGATCGAGGCCGACTCCCGCGACACCGTCGTCGATCTGTGTCGCATCCTGCCCGCGTCCTACACCCTGCAGATCTGGCCCGTCGTGGACGTCGATCTCGAGGGCATGTGACCCCCGAGCTGGAGGACGTCTGGCGCGACGAGTGGGGCCGCCTGGTGGCCCTGCTCGTCGCGCGGTTCCGCCGGCTCGACCTGGCCGAGGACGGCCTCGCCGAGGCGTTCGAGGCCGCGGCGCGGACCTGGCCGAGCCAGGGGCCACCGGCCAACCCGGCCGGTTGGCTGCTCACCGCGGCGCGGCGCCGCATCCTGGACCGGCTCCGCGCCGAGGCGGTCGCCGCACGTTCGTTGCCACTGCTGGCGGTCGACGCCGCGATCACCGAGGAGGCCCAGCACGCGATGAGCGACCCTGCCGCCTCCTCTCCCGACGTCCCCCGCGACGAGCTGCTGCGGCTCGTGCTGCTGTGCGCCCACCCCTCACTGGGCCGGGAGGCCGCCGCGGCGCTCACCCTCCGCCTGGTGCTGGGCCTGCCGACCGCGGACATCGCGCGCCTGTTCCTGGTCGCCACCCCGACGATGGCCGCCCGGCTCACCCGGGCGCGCAAGCGGCTGGCCGTAGAGAGCTTCGACCTGCCGGGCGGCCGCGAGCTGACCGAACGCCTCGACCTGGTCGCCGAGGTCGCCTATCTCGCGTTCACCGCCGGCTATGCCCCCGGCTCCGGGGCCGACGTCGTCCGGGTCGACCTGGCCGGCGAGGCGATCCGCCTCACCCGCCTGGTCCGCTCGCTCGCTCCCGGCCACGCCGACCTCGACGCGCTGCTCGCCCTGATGATGCTCCAGCACTCGCGCCGCGACGCCCGCGAGGAGGGCGGCCGGCTCATCCTGCTGCCCGACCAGGACCGCGCCCGGTGGCACGAGGACGAGATCGCCGACGCGCTGCGGCTGCTCACCCCCCACGTCGGCGGGGCGCCCACGCCGTACCTCCTCCAGGCGCTGATCGCCGCCGAGCACGCCGTCGCCGACACCGCCGCCCAGACCACCTGGCCGCGCATCGCGGGGCTCTATCGCGAGCTGGAGGAGCTGACCGGGTCGCCGGTCGTCCGGCTCAACCGCGCCGTCGCCGTGGCCGAGGCCGACGGCCCGCTCGCGGGTCTGGCCCTGCTGGAGGGGATGGACCTGCCCGGTCACCGGCTGTCCGCCACGCGGGCGGAGCTGCTGCTGCGGGCAGGCCGGGCCGCCGAGGCGGTGGCGGCGTACGACGACGCCGTGACCGCCTGCGCCCACGCCCCCGAGGCGGCCCACCTTCGGGCTCGGCGTGAGCACGCCCGCGGCCTGATCTGAGTCCTCGTGCTGATGCGCCGGGTGCCACGGCGCGACACGATGAGGCCATGACCACCCCTGCGCCCGCCGACCACGCGCCGACCGCGCCGTCGCGCGCCGTCTCCTCCCGCGAGCTGTCCTGGCTGCGGGGCGAGCTGCCCCACTGGACCGCCGACGGACTCATCTCCGAGGACCAGTCGGCTCGCATCCTCCAGCGCTACCACGCCTCTCGCGGGTTCAGCCTGGCCACGCTGGTGCTGACGCTGGGCTCGCTGTTCGTCGGCGTCGGCCTGATCTGGCTGGTCGCGGCCAACCTCGACCAGCTCTCCCCGCTGGCGAGGTTCCTCGTCGTGGCAGCGTTCTGGGTCGTCGCCACCGTGACCGGCGAGTGGCTCGCCGCTCGCCATCGGCAGTCCGGCGGGATCCCGTCACCGGTGGTCGGCGCCGTCCAGCTGCTCGCCGCCGCGTCGTTCGGCGCCGTCGTCTTCCAGGCGGCTCAGTCGCTGCAGGTCCCGGCTTATGAGCCCAAGCTGGTGGGGATCTGGGCGCTGGGTGCGCTGATCCATGCCTATGCCTCGCGAGCGATGCTGCCCCTGCTGGTCGGCCTGGCGACCGGCACGTTCTGGTTCGTCTGGCAGACCACCTGGGACGCTGGCAGCCTGCTCGGCGTCGTCCTGGCCTTCGTGGCGGCCGGGATCGTCGGCATCGGCCTCGCGGTGCTCCACGAGCGCTGGATGCCGGCGTTTGCCGCCGCCTGGCGTGAGGTCGGCGTGGTGCTGCTGCTCGTCGGCCTGTTCGCCGGCGCCATCCCCGGCATCGACAGCGAGCTCGACTGGACCGTGTCCCTGGCCATCGGCCTCGGCGCCGCCGCGCTCGTCGCCGTCCTCGGCCTCGTCCTCGGCGTCGGCCGGGTGCGCCTCGAGCCGCTGGGGGCCGTGCTGATCGGTGCCGTCGCCGTCGTCCTCGCACTCTGGGAGACCGGCGGCGAGCCGGACGTCGTGACCGCGGGCGACTGGCTGCACGCCGGTGTCGCCGTCGTCGCCTATGTCCTCGTCAGCACCGGCGTCGCTGCCCTCGGGGTCGTTCGCGACTCCTGGCGGCTCACCGCCCTGGCGACGATCGCCCTGGTCGTCTTCACGACGTTCCAGAGCTTCGCGGTCTTCGCCCGGATCATCGAGGGCGCCTGGCTGTTCGTCATCCTCGGCGTCGTCTTCCTCGCCACCGGCTTCCTGGCCGACCGGGCCCGGCGCCGGCTGGCCATCGAGCTCGAAGGAGAAGCGTCATGAGGCTCCCCATCCGCATCGGGGTCGTCCTGCTCGCCCAGCTCGCGCTCGTCGGCGTGGTGCTCGTGCCCCAGCTGTCGGCACGCGCGACCGGCGAGGACTACCTGTTTCGCGTCGAGCCCTACGACCCGGTCGATCCCTTCCGCGGCACCTATGTCGACCTGACCTATCCCGACCTCCAGCCGGCCGGCACCGACGACCGCGCCGACCACGGCACGGTCTTCCTGCCCTTGGAGCAGCAGGGCGATGTCTGGGTCTCGACCGGCCCCGTCCAGGACCGCCCCAGTGACGGCCCTTACCTCACCTGTGACGACCACAGCTGGCGGATGCGCTGTGGCATCGAGAGCTATTTCCTGCCGCAGGACAAGGCCGCCGGGTTCCAGTCGCTGGTCGGCAGCGGCACCGCCGTCGCCCGGGTCACGATCGACTCCCGCGGCAACGCTGCCCTGGTGGCCGTCGAGGCCCGCTGACCGTCGTACGGCGTCGGCCGCCCCGAGCACCCGTACGGCGCTCCGTCCCCGGTCCTGGGGACCCACGGCCGGCCACCCCCGGGCACGGCGGGGTCAGCCACCGGCGACGGCAGGGATGACCGAGATCGTGGTGCCGTCGGGGGTGACGGTCGCCAGGTCGTCGAGGAAGCGCACGTCGTCGTTGCCGACATAGACGTTGACGAAGCGACGCAGCGCACCCGACTCGTCGACGATGCGGCCCTTGATCCCGGCGAAGCGGGCGTCGAGGTCGTCGAGCACCTCGGTGAGGGTCGCGCCGTCGGCGGGCACCTCGGAGGCGCCGGCGGTATAGGTGCGCAGGATCGTGGGGATGCGGACGCTGACGCTCATGATCCCTCCATGATGCCTGGCCCCGTCACGCGATGCCGGTGGCCGCGAACGCGGCGTACGACGGCTCGATGACGGCGGCGGGCCCGACCTGGTCGGAGATCGCCTCGAGGGTCTTGAGCCCCATCCCGGTGTTGATCACCACCGTCTCCAGCGTGGGATCGAGCTGGCCGGTCTCGACGAGCTTCTTGAGGACGCCGACGGTGGTGCCGCCCGCGGTCTCGGTGAAGATCCCCTCGGTGCGGGCGAGCAGGATGATGCCCTCGCGCACCTCGTCGTCGGTGATGTCCTCGACCGCGCCACCCGTACGCCGGCAGACGTCGAGCACGTAGGGACCGTCGGCGGGGTTGCCGATCGCGAGGGACTTGGCGATGGTGTCGGGCTTGACGGGGCGGACCACCTGGTGACCGTCCTTGAACGCCGCCGACACCGGCGAGCAGCCGGTCGCCTGGGCGCCATAGATCTTGTAGGGCTTGGCCTCCACCAGCCCGAGCGCGATCAGCTCCTGGAAGGCCTTGTCGACCTTGGTCAGCTGGGATCCGGAGGCGACCGGGATCACGACCTGGTCGGGGAGCCGCCAGCCGAGCTGCTCGGCGATCTCATAGCCCAAGGTCTTGGAGCCTTCGGCATAGAAGGGGCGGACGTTGACGTTGACGAACGCCCAGCCGTCCTCCTCGCCGGCGATCTCGGAGGCGAGCCGGTTGACGTCGTCATAGTTTCCGTTCACCGCGACGAGCTGCTCGGTATAGACCGCGGAGTTGATCTGCTTGGCCTGCTCGAGGTTGCTCGGGATGAGGACGACGGTCTTGATACCGGCGCGGGCGCCTGCTGCGGCGACGGCGTTGGCCAGGTTTCCGGTCGAGGGACACGCGAACACCTTGGCACCGAGCTCACGGGCCGCCGACAGGGCACAGGCGACGACCCGGTCCTTGAACGAGTGGGTCGGGTTGGTCGAGTCGTCCTTGACCCAGAGCCGCTCGAGCCCGAGCTCGGCGGCGAGGTTGCGGGCCTCGAGCAGACGGGTGAACCCGGGCTCGGTGTTGGGGCTCTCGGTGATGTCGCCCGGCACCGGCAGGAGCGCGCGGTAGCGCCAGATGTTGCGCGGGCCCGCCTCGATCTCCGCGCGCGTGATCGCCGGGAACTCATAGGACACCTCGAGGGGGCCGAAGCACTCCGGACACGCGTAGTGGGGGCCGAGCTCGCGGCCGTGGCCGCACTCACGGCAGGTGAGGGCGACGGCGTGGCCGAAGGCTCCCTCACGCAGGAGCGAGGGTGACGGGGTGGCCGCGGGGGCCGGGGTGTCGGGGTCGTCGCTGGCGACGGGACAGGACTCGACCAACAGCGCGCTCATGGGATTCCTCCTCCTCATCTGTCCCCGGCGACTGTCGTCGGGGTCGGATTTGGCACCGTTTCCACGTCCGCACCGGTGGTGCGGGGAGTTCGTGGCGGTTGCCGGGACGTCGTTGGGCCGTTCCCTCGGTCCCTCGTGATGAGCTGAGGACAGCCTAAGTCAGGTCGTCTCACGATGCGTACTCCTTTCCCAATATCTGGACATGATGGGATGGCACCGTGGAGTTCACCTCGCCCGCCGCACACGACCGCTACGACGCCTTCGTCGCTGTGGCGGACCGCGCGGTCATCGGCCTCGACATGGACGGGACGCTCTCCCCGATCGTGGAGGACCCCGAGCTCGCCCACATCCACCCCGAGGCGCCCGAGGCGCTGGCCACCCTGGCGCCGCACGTGCGGGCCCTCGCGATCATCACAGGTCGGCCGGCCCGACAGGCCTTGGCGCTGGGTGGTCTCGACGAGGTCGGCGACGCCATCGGCGACCTCGGCCGAGAGCTGTTCGTGCTCGGCCAGTACGGCAACGAGCGCTG
>JAGQUE010000682.1 GCA_020438665.1 Nocardioidaceae bacterium
GAGTCGGGTGTCATGTCGACGGACAACGTTACCGGCCCTCCCGTCGAGAGAGCACTTCTCCCCCGTCGAGAGAGCCGCCCGGCGTTGCGTCCGCGATTTTGGTGGCTCTGGCCGCCGAAACCGCGGACGCAAGGACGTCAGGCGGGCGCGTCCTGGGGCGCGTCCTGGGGCCCGGTGAGCTCGGCGGCGATGTTCTTGGCCCATGCCTCGATGGCCGCCCAGTCCCGGAAGTCCCCTGCCGGCAGGGCGCCTTTCATGGCGGGCATGTGGCGGACCATGCGCTCGCCGAGGCCGATCGGCGTGGTGTCGGGGTCGTAGGCGCCGAAGAAGATCTGCTCCCCCCGCGGGTGCAGCAGGTCGACCAGGTCGGCGAACTCCTTGGGCCGGGTCGTCTCGAGCACATTCTTGCCGTCCTTGTCCACGACGTCGGTCCCGAGCGGGCCGCTGCTGAACAGCCACAGCGGCCGCGACGCGAGGGCGGCCCGGTGTTTGCGGGCGAATCGGACTGCTGGTTTGAGCCAGTGGAACATATAGGCGGCGCCGCCGAGGATGACGGCGTCGTAGTTCTCGACGGTGGTGACCTCGTCGATGGGCCGGGCATCGGCGCAGTGGCCGGCGTGCGTCAGGGTGGTGGCGATCCGTTCGGCGATGCCTGCGGTGGCGCCGTGCCGGGTGGCGTAGGCGACCAAGATGTTCATGACGATTCCTCTCTGGTGCAGGTTGTCGTGGCGGGCGGAGCGCTCGCCCCGGGAGCGATGTCACCCGGCCTTGCCCGAACGAACCGGCCCAGCTCACGGGATGTCGCATCCGCGAGCGCGTCGAGTTCTGGCACGAGCCGGGGGTCGGCGATGGCCGCGACGGTGAGGGTTCCCGCATAGGACATGACGGTGAAGTGGACGGCGACATTGCCGTTGTCGCCCACCACGATCGGCACGGCCCCGCGCACCGGGCGACCGTCGAAGCACACCGGGATCCGCGGGCCGCGCACGTGGGTGACGAGGGTATGCAGCCGGCGTTGGCGATTCATGTACCAGTGGTAGCCGCCGAGCGCGGCCACCGGCCGGAAGAGCCACCCGAGGGTGGCGATCGGTGGCGGCCCGGTCGCAAGCTGCTTCTGCGCACGGACGTATGCCGACACGCGGGCCACTCGGGACGCGATCGCCCCGGTGGTGGGCACGGGGACGAGGAGGGGAGCGACGACATTGCCGAGCTCAGCCGCGCCGCCGCCCCGCCCGGATACGGGCACGACGACCATGAGCGGATCGACCCGCTCGCCCCGGGCGGCGAGGACTTCGGAGATGGCCGCGCCGATCGCCACCAGGAGGACATCGTTGACCGTGGCACCGAGTGCGTGGGCGGCCGGGGCCAGCCGGGTGAGGTCGGCGGACGCCGTGACCATCCGACGCTGCGGGCCGGTCGGGCGCAGCAGCGAGCAGACCGCGGCCCGCGGACCACGCCAGCCGCCGCCGGCCGCCATCGACCGGCGGTAGTCGGCCTGCCATCGCGGGAACCGGCGAACCGACTGCAGCCGCTGCCTCCACGCCTGAGCCGCCAGGTCGCGTCGCGACGGGATCGGCACCAGTGGTGACGGATTCCCACGCGGGGCGCCGGGGTCGACCACGGCGGCCAGCACCGCCAGCCCACCGACGCCGTCGGCCAGGACGTGGTGCATGACCATCACCAGTCCCACGGTCCGCCCGTCCGGCTCACGAAGGACGGCCACGGCCCACGGGGGAGCCGTCCAGGGCACGGGCGTCATGACCCGGCCGAGCGCCACGTCATACATGTCTTGCTCACCGATCCCCGCCGGGACGGTGATCTCGCCCACGTGGCGGCGCACATCGAAGTCCGGATCATCCACCCAGACCGGGCCGCCGCACCCGAGCGGCACCCGTTCGATTCGGCGACGAAGCTGCGGCATGGCCGAGATCCGCTGCTGCAGAACGGTGCTCACCCGGTCCCGGTCCAGCGTCCGGGCGTCGTCGAGCAGCAGGAGCGCCCCGATCTGTGCGGGCACTTCGCGGCCGCCCAGGGCCATCATCGCCCGGTCGGTGGCCGAGGCGCGCACGATCCCGGGAGCCGCATCGCGAGCAACGCCACCCGGACCTGCCGGAGGGCCGGCGGCGATGCGGAAGACCGGATAGCCGCCCGCGATGGCGCGCAGTTCCTCCGGCAGCGCGTCCGGTTCGACCCCGAAGTAGTGCCGGGCCTCGGACGTGCGCACCATCGCCCGTCCCCGCGGGCTCGGCCGGTGCACATAGGCCCGGATGACGTCGG
>JAGQUE010000683.1 GCA_020438665.1 Nocardioidaceae bacterium
CCGTAGCGCTGCCCGAGCAGCCCGATGAAGTACGGCCGGGTGCGCTCGATCTCGGCCAGACAGATCGGCAGCACCTCGCCCTCGGCCGCCTGCTCGTCGGTGACCCCCCAGCGCAGGTCGACCTCGCTCCAGGCCACGCCGCGCTGCTCGCACCGCCGGCGCAGCAGCGGGAAGACCCGCTTGACCAGCTCGTCCCGCTCCGCCTGCATGTCGCGGAAGGTCGACGACACGAAGACGCGAATGGCGCGGTCGTCGCTCGCTCCCGCGCGCATCAGCTCGCGGCGTCGGCGCAGCGGGTGTGATGGAGCCGCGAGGCCAGCCCGGCGGAGGCCGGTGACGCCATCCCCGTCCCCACGCTCTCGGCCCGGTGCTCACGCATAGGCCCATTCTCAGCGGTGCGTCGGGGCCTGTCACCCCCACATTTCTGGGTACTCGTACCCCAGTTCTCAGCCGAGTCGCTAGCGCGGTCAGGCGACGCCCAGCGCCTCCCCCGGTGAGAAGCCGGGGAACACCTCGGTGAGCTTGTCGTTCTTCAGCCGGCGGCTGACGACCTCGGCCAGTGGCTGGCGGTAGTCGGTGGTGATCGGGACGTCGCCGGCGACCAGGTTGTCCGGGCTCAGCGTCGGCATCGTGCCGTACACCTTGCCGCCGTTGACGCCGCCGCCCATCAGGAACATCAGGTTGCCGTGGCCGTGGTCGGTGCCGCCGTCGCCGTTCACCTCGACCCGGCGTCCGAACTCGCTCATCGTGACCACGGTCACCGAGTTCCACCGGGAGCCGAGGTCGGTGCGGAACGCCGCGATGCCCTTCGCGAAGTCGCTGGCCAGGTTGGCGAACTGGCCGCCGCCCGGCGTGCCGATGTTCTGGTGCATGTCCCAGCCGCCGTAGTCGATACAGGCGACCTCCATGCCGAGGTCGGCCTTGGCCAGCCGGGCGATGTCCTTCAGACCCCGGCCCCAGTTGCTGTCGGGGTAGTCGGCGCCGTTGGCCGGGTTGTAGGTCTGCTCGCGGATCGTGTTCATGCTGGTCACCGCGTCGAGCGTGGCCTTCGCCTGGGTGGCGAGCTCGCCGCCGGCGTCGGCGTAGACGGTACCGAGGTCGCGCACCAGCTTGTCCTTGTCGTTCCAGGCCGAGTTCAGCCGGAACGTGTCGACGCTGGACATCGCCAGCGACTGGTAGGCGTTGGTCGCCAGGGAGAGCACCACGCGGTCGCCGATGGTGATCGCGCGGAAGGTGCCCGAGGCCGTCGACGAGGACGCGATGTGGCGCCCGATCCAGCCCGAGCGGACGTTGGCCTTCGCCGCCCGCTCGCACAGGTCCTGGTCCTCGAAGTGGGACCGCTGCACGTCCGGGTGCCCCGAGCCGAGGACGACTGCGAGCTGGTTGTCGTTCCAGATGCCCTTCAGCGCGTTGAAGTTCTTGTTCATCACGTACTTCGACGTGAGCGAGAAGCCGGTGCTGTCACTCACCCGCGCGCTGCCGCGGAGGTTGTTGTAGTAGCTGTCGTCGGGCAGGCCGATGGCGGCGAGGCCGTCGAAGCCGCCGCGGAGGAACACACACACGAGCAGGTCGCGTCCGGTGTCGGCGGCGAAGGAGTAGCGCGGGGCGGAGGAGGCGGCGAGCAGTCCGCCGAGGCCGATCAGGGAGCCGCGGAACAGGCCGCGCCGCCCGACCCGGGGACCTCCGGGGGCGTGCGCGACCGCCGGGTCGTCGATCCGCTGGTTCGGCCGCAGGGTGGTGACCAGCTCGTTGGCCTGCGGCGGCGTGACCACGCGGGTGGTGCCGTCGACGGTGGCGAGCAGCCGGTTGTGCGACTCGTCGTGGTGGTGCAGGGGGGTGATCAGGTCCTCGTGCAGCAGCGCTTCGCCGCGGCGCAGGGACACGTCCAGCTCGGGAGTGGTCATCCGGGCGTCCTCTCAGCGGAGCTTGAAGTA
>JAGQUE010000684.1 GCA_020438665.1 Nocardioidaceae bacterium
AGACGCTCGCGAAGCGCAGGTAGGCCACCTCGTCGAGCTTGCGGAGCGGCCCGAGGATGGCCATGCCGACCTCGTGGGCGGGCACCTCCGCCCAGCCCTCGGCGCGCAGGGTGTCCTCGACCTCCTGGCCGAGCCGGGCGAGCTGGTCCTCGGTGACGGGACGACCCTTGCAGGCCTTGCGCACGCCGGCGATCGCCTTGTCACGCGTGAAGGGCTCGTTGGCACCCGATCGCTTGGTCACGGTCAGCTGCATGAGCTCGACGGTCGTGAAACGCTTGCCACACCCGCCGTTGTCCGGACTGCAGATCCGCCGGCGGCGGATCGAGCCGCCGTCGTCGGCCACCCGGGAGTCGAGGACGCGGGTGTCGGTGTTGCGACAGAACGGGCAGTGCACCGGCCGAGACCTCCCCTCACCGTGGATAAACACCCTCTCTCCTGTGAACAACCAGGCTGCGCCTGTGCATCCCGGGAGCGAGACTGTGGAACTAGATGTGGAAAACTACATCTGTGTAACTACTAGATGTAGTGGTAACCGTACGTCGCACCCACCAGCCCTGGCAAGAGTCCTCGACGGGGTTTTCCCGCAACCGTGCCCACCAGCGGCAAAACCGCAGGTCACGGTGGTCGTGGTGGTCCGTCGCCCCGGCGTGTCGCCGCCAGACCCGGCGTGTCGGCCGGCCTCGGTCACGAGACGCACTCAATCGGGCGAGCCTGCCCCCTCGACGGGTCCGGCCGGTGACAATGGCTGCGTGGCAGCCAAGGGTGGGAAGCGCGCGGGCTCCCGACGCGGGAGCAGGCGTCCGGTGCGGTGGCGCACCGACGTGGTGACGCACCTGCTGTTCATGGCCGCGGCACTGGTCGCCTGGGGGGCGCTCGTGTGGTTCGCGATCGAGCTCGGCTCACGCGCCCGCGGCGGGGAGCAGCGGGCCTGGTGGCTGACGGGGGCGACCTCGGTCGGCGCCATCGCCTGCCTGTTCGTGGCGCTCATGATCGGGGCCCGCACGCTGCGCGCCCTCCAAGGGGCCAGGAACGCTCCGACGGCCTCCCACAGCCACGCGGCCGCACGCCACACGCTGCCGCCGCCTCCCCCGCTCTCGGTCAACCCCTATGCCGTGGAGGAGCAGGGCGACACCGCCGAGCGGCCCCGCCCGGCGTCGCCCCCGACGATCGAGCAGGACCACCCCCAGGCGGGCTGAGCGCGAGCCGTCACGAGCGGTCGCGAAGCCGCCGCACGAACGGCAGCCCGGACCAGACGTCGTCGACGGCGGCCTCCGTGACATCGGCGACGCCGAGCGTGCGCCGCAGCGGTGTGCCTGAGTAGCCGGCCATGCGGCGGAGCCTCCTGGGGTGTGCCGACACGACCGTCGGAAACCTCCAGGTCCGTGACAACGCCCACGGCGTCCACTAGGAGAGGACCACCAGCACAGATCCGAGGAGCACCCGCATGAACGCACGTCCCGTCACCCGCCTGCTGTCCCTGCTCGCCGCCACCGCGGCGGGCGCGGCCCTCACCCTGGCCGTCACCGGTGGCGCCACCCCGCAGGCGGTCCACCGTCCGGCGGCCACCGCCGCTCGCGTGGCACCCGTCGCCCACTACGCCGCGATCCCAGCCAAAGCGGGCGCGGCCAAGAACACCATCTACCGCTACAAGATCCCCACGATCACCTCGGCGCCGTTCACGGTGACCTTCCCCAAGCTGCCCAAGGGCCCCTACCTGGTGACCTACTCGCTGACCGGCGGGGCCGCCGACTCGACGAGCCGCTTCATCTGCTGGGTCGACACGGGGACCGGCTCGAGCCAGGCAGCGTTCACCTATAGCGCCGAGTGGAACCAGTTCCTGACCAACAACGGCAGTGGTGTCGTCGACACCAGCACCAAGGCGGCCAAGCTGCACTGCAACGCCGTCGGCAACGTCACCACCATGCCGGCGACCACCAGTCCCAGCGCGGCGAGTGTGTCGTTCCTGCGCGCCGACGCGCTGGTCAAGAAGACCGCGAAGGTCACTCCCTGACCGACCACCCGTCGAGACCGGCGACGCCCGTCGAGAACGGCGCGAGGGGCGGGACCCTGAGGTCCCGCCCCTCGTCTTCCCCGCTCCGCCGGCCGGGGTCGAGTCGACCGGCGGAACCTCTGGTCACCCGGCTGCGGGCACCACGAGCTGTTGGCCGACCTGCAGTCCGGCGGAGTCCATGCCGTTGAGCTGCTCGATGTGGCTGACCATCGCGCGGGTGTCGCCGGGCGCGATCTCGGAGGCGATCCCCCACAGGGTGTCGCCGGGCGCCACGGTGATCACCTGGGTGGCCTCGGGCGTGTCGGTCGCTGCCGACCGGGCCCCGAAGCCGAACCCGACACCCAGCACCAGCAGCAGCCCCGCGAAGAACACCACGAACCGGCCTCGCGGCGTCAGTCGCACCTGTGCCTGGTCGCGGGTCTTGTCACGGGACTGGCCACGGGTCGGGACCTGGACGGCCGGGCGGGTGCGGATCGGGCGCGGGCTGATGGCGATGGTGCTCATCGGGACCTCCTGGGGAAGTGCGGCCACCTGGCCGCTGTCGGTTCCTGGGTTCGACCATGTCTATCGGCGACCACCGACAGTCCTGACGGACCGTCCGACCCCGGCCGCTCGATCAGACGTTCGATCGAACATGTGTACGACACTAGAGCATGTGTTCGAACGCGCGCAAGCACCGCGCCGAACAAATGTTCGACGCGTGTCGCCGCCTCCGTCCGATCAGTGCGGGGCGGCCCGCCGGGCGATCACGCGTCGGCCGACCCGGGTGAACAACGGCAGCGCGCGGCCGGCGACGCCCGGGGTGAGGGCGGTCGACCTGCTGAGCGCCCCGCGCCACACGGGCACGGTGCGGACGACCCGGCGGCTGCCGACCAGGGCCACGGCAGCGTCGGCGACCTCGTCAACGGTCAGGATCCGGCCGCCCGAGTGGACCAGCGCCTTGGCCGTCCCGGCGTCGTCCATGTCCTCGACCATCTGCGTGTCGACGCCGTCCGGGCACAGGGCGTGCACGCGGACCTGGCGCGGCAGCTCGGCGTTGACCGAGGTGGTCACCGACACCACCGCCGCCTTGGTCGCGGCATAGACGCTGAGCCCCGGCACCGGACCATGGGCCGACAGGGAGGCGGTGTTGACGATGTCGCCGCCCTCGGGCCCGAAGGCCGCGATGGCCGCGCGGGTGCCCCACAGGACGCCGAGCAGGTTGACCTCCACCAGCGCGCGGACCTGCTCGTCGGTGAGCGCGGCCAGGTCGCCGTCGAAGCCGACGCCCGCGTTGTTGAACCAGACGGCCAGCGGCCCGAGGTCCCTGGCGACGGCGGCCACGGCACGGTGCGACTCGGGGTCGCGCACGTCCTGGACGACGTACGCCGCCGCGCCGATCTCGCCGGCCGTCCGCTCGGCGGAGGCCCCGTCGACGTCGGTGACGACCACGAGGTGGCCCCGCGCCACCATGCGCTCGGCGATGCCCCGCCCGATCCCTCGGGCGGCTCCGGTGACGACCACCACGCCGGGCGCGCCGGCTGCGCCGGTCACGTCAGGCACCGTCCGTCCGCTGTCGGATCTCGGCGGCCCTGACCTGGGCGGCCGGCGTGCCACCGATGCCCCAGTCCTCCCCGGACACCTGGACGACGTGGCCGCGCACCAGCGCCGGATCGACCTCCAGGACATCGGCCGCGAGCCCGGTCAGCTCGGCGAGCAGCCGGGCTCGCTGCTCGGCCGGCCGGCCCTCCAGCACGACCGCGGTGAAGGAGGGCGCAGCGGGGGCACCGTCGGCCACGACCCTGCCCCCGACGGCCACCGAGTCGGGCTCGTGGTCGGTGACATAGACACGCACCCGCTCGATGGGCGACCCGAGCACGTCGGCATAGACCACGCTGCCCTCTTCCAGCAGCCGGCGGCGCTGTCGGGGGGTGCACCCGATGGTGTGGAACGTCGCGATGGGCACCGTGGCCTCCTGATGACCGGGTCAGTGGATCCCGCGGTGGGCGCCACCGTCGGGCGACAGGACGCTGCCGTGCAGCGCCGCGGCTTGCGGGGCGAGCAGCATCTCGACCAGCCACGCCACCTCGTCGGCCGTCGGAAGCCGACCGAGCGAGGTCGTGGCGGCATAGTCGGCGAAGACCTCGGCCTCCTCACGCCCCGTCTCCGCGGCGCGCGTGGCGGCGAACGCCCGCAGCCGCGGCGTGTCCAGCGGGCCCGGGGCGATCGTGTGCACGGTGACCCCGCGCGGCCCATAGAGCTGGGAGATCTGGCGCATCAGGTTGGCCAGTGCGGCATTGGCGGTCCCGGGAGCGGCATCGAGCGGACCGGGCTCGAAGCCCAGCGACCCGGCGATCGCGACGAAGCGCGCGCCATCGGTGAACCGGTCGCGGACGGCATGGAGGAGCCGCAGGACGCCGGCCACCTTGATGCTGGCCGCCCTGGCGAGGTCCTCGGGCGCGATGACATCGGCGGAGCCGGTCACCGACAGCCCGGCCGAGAACAGCGCCAGCCGCACCGGTCCGGGCAGCGCCGCGGCGATGGTCGCGATCACGGCGTCGTCGCCGATGTCGGCGACGCAGCCGGTCACGCCGGGGTGGGCCGCGGCCAGTCGGTCGAGCTCCTCGCCGCGGCGCCCGAC
>JAGQUE010000685.1 GCA_020438665.1 Nocardioidaceae bacterium
CGCCGGCGATGACGGCCGCGACCGCGGCGCCGAGGAAGACGGTCTGCTCCTGCGCGATGCCGGCAACCCGCAGCAGGTCGTTGAACGCGTCGCACTTGGTCGAGCCTCCGCAGACCTCCCGGATCGGGGGGATGTCGGCCTGCTCCGCGTAGTAGCGGCGCAGGCCGAGCGTGGTGAGCACGGAGATGCCGACCAGCATCCCGACCATGCGCGACACCACCACGAACGCGGCGGCGAGGCCGTGGCTGGCGTCGTCGGTGCTGGCGAGGGCGGCGGCGTTCACGGGAGCGAGCGCCAGACCGAACCCGAGCCCCCCGACGACCAAGGGCACGGTGGCGCTGGCGTCCTCGAGCGTGTCGACGCCCCACCGCGACATCATCACGAACCCGATCGCCGCGAGGACCATCCCGACTGCGGTGACGACCCCGGCCGGCAACCGGCGGATGGCATAACCGCCGGCCACGGCACCGATCGGCAGCGCGACCAGGAACCGGACCAGGACCAGGGCCGCTGACAACTGGGAATCGGTGTAGACGGTGGTCCGCGCGAAGATCGGGATGTCGATGAGGGCCGCGATCAGCGCTGCGCCGACGAAGAAGCTGACGAGCAGCGAGCCCCACGCCGGGGTGGCTGCCATCGCTTGGCGCGGCACCAGCGGAGCCGTCGCGCGACGCAGGTGGCGGACGAACAGGAGCGCGGCCACCAGCGAGGCCGCGAGGTACCACCAGCCACGGGGGGAGAACACCTGGATCTGGGGGTCGGCCGTCGCGAAGGCCAGGATGACGCCGGCCAGGGCGAGGGCCAGCAGCAGGGCCCCAGGCAGGTCGGCCTCGACCATCGCCCGCCCCCAGGCGCGCAGGTCGAGGAGAGGACGCCGGGCTGTGACGGAGCGGACCAGGAACAGCAGTGCTGCCACGACGGTGGCGGCGCCGACGGGGGTCGGCCAGCGCCCGCTCCCGGCGAAGGGGACATAGATCTCGCCCCACGTGATGTCGCTGCGGATCGCCTCCGGCTCCGCGAACAGCAGTCCCAGCGCGGCAAGGGCCACCAGCAGGAGCAGCAGACCGATCAGGTCGACGCGCCCACCGCGGCGTTGCTCGGGCCCGGACACGCCCGAGGAGAGCGGCCGGATGGCCGCGGCGAGGACGAGCCCGACGGCGAGGTTGACCGCGAAGATGGCCCGCCAGTCGGCCACGGCCAGGATGACGGCGCCGAACAGCGGCCCTAGGACGCTGCCGACCTCCTGGACCGCGGAGACCACGCCGAGGGGGACGCCGCGGCGCTCGACGGGATAGAGGTCCGCAACCAGCGCGAGCGTGGCCGGCACCAGGCCTCCGCCGCCGACGCCTTGCAGGAACCGCCCGAGCACCATGGTGGGCAGGTCGTAGGAGAGGGCGGTGACGAACGACCCCAGGGCGAACACCACGAGAGCCAGCAGCAGCACCGGCACCCGTCCTCGCAGGTCGGCGATGCGCCCGATCAGCGGCAGCATCGCGACATAGCCCAGCAGGAAGCCCGAGACGATGGGCGCCGCACGCTGGAGCTCGCCCAGCGAGATCCCGACGCTGCTCATCATGTCCGGAAGCGCGAGGACGACGACATAGGTGT
>JAGQUE010000686.1 GCA_020438665.1 Nocardioidaceae bacterium
CCGTGGTCGTTGAAGTAGTACTCCCGGGTCACCTCGGCACCCGACGCCTCGAAGACCCGGCCGAGGGCGTCGCCCACCGCCGCCCACCGAACGCCGCCGAGGTGGAGCGGTCCGGTGGGGTTGGCGGAGACGAACTCGACGTTGATCCTCTCGCCGGCCAGCTCGCCGTTGGTGCCGAAGGAGGCGCCGGCCGCGACGACATCGGCCGCCACGCGACCCTGGGCGCCTGCCTCGACGGTGATGTTGAGGAAGCCCGGTCCGGCGACGTCGACCGCTGCGACGCCGTCGGCCGCCCGCAGCTCGGCGGCCACCAGCTCGGCCAAGGCACGCGGGAAGGTGTCGGCCTTCTTGGCGAGCTGGAGCGCCACGTTGGTGGCGTAGTCACCATGGTCCCGGTTGCGAGGACGCTCGACCGTCACGGTCTCCGGAAGCGGCTCACCGAGCGTCAGCTCACGTCGCTCCACCAACGCGTGGAGAGCGCTGACGATGGCCGAGGAGAGCTGGTCGGGGGTCACCGGCCAAGGGTAGCCGCGGGCGACCAGCGCCTTCGAACCGGTTTCACTCCCTGACGCGGGCCACGGTATGGTCGTGCCCGTTGGTCAGCCGCACCGCTCGCCGGTGCGCGGCCCCCGTAGCTCAGGGGATAGANNGCACCGCCCTCCGGAGGCGGGAGCGTAGGTTCGAATCCTACCGGGGGCGCCATCTGGCCGATCAGCTCGTGCCGGTCAGGGTGAGAGCGACATCGGCCGGGTCGTCGGTCCAGACGCCCACGCACCCGAGGGAACGACGGCCGCCAGCTCCGCGGCGACCTTGCCGACCCGGAGCTTGGTGGAGATCTCGACGCGGATCTCCTCTCCGGGGGCCGGCTCAGCGCTGGAAGTGAGCCACCATGGTCTGGAGCTGGGTGCTCATCTGGGCGAGCTCCTCGGAGGCGATGCGGGAGTCCGACGCGGAGCCGCTGGTCGTCTGGGCGGTGTCGGCCACGGCCGTCACCGACTCGGAGATGTGACCGGCGCTCGCCGCGGCCTCGGCGGCGCGCTGGCTGATCTCGACGGCGGTCGCGCTCTGCTCCTCGACGGCACCGGCGATCGAGGTCTGGAACTCGTTGATCTGGTCGATGACCGACGCGATCTGGCCGATGGCGGACGCGGCGGCGGCGCCGTCGGACTGGATCTGGTTGACGCGGTCGGTGATGTCGGCGGTGGCCGCGGCCGTCTGCTGGGCGAGGTCCTTGACCTCGTTGGCGACGACCGCGAAGCCCTTGCCGGCGTCGCCGGCGCGCGCGGCCTCGATGGTCGCGTTGAGGGCGAGCAGGTTGGTCTGCTCAGCGACCGCGCGGATGAGCCCGATGACGTCGGTGATCTCGGCGGAGGACCGGCTGAGCTGGTCCACGGTGAGCGTCGTGTCCCGAGCGAGCTCCGTCGCCGACGTGGCCACGCGGGCGGCCTCGCTGGCGTTGTGGGCGATCTCGCCGATCGAGGCCCCGAACTGGGTGGAGGCGGCGGACAGGCTGTCGACGTGGGAGTAGACCTCCTGCGCCGCCTGGGTCGCCGTACCGGCGCGCGCGCTGGTGTGCTCGGCGGCCTCGGCGATCGCGATGCTCGCGGCTGACATCTCCTCGCTCGCGGCGGCCAGCGTGACGGCGTCCTCGCCGATGGAGTTGAGCAGGTCGCGCAGCG
>JAGQUE010000687.1 GCA_020438665.1 Nocardioidaceae bacterium
GCCAAGATGGACGGCGCGATCATCCTCGACCGTGACGTGACCAGGATCCTGAGGGCCGCCGTTCACCTGATGCCCGACCACACGATCCCCTCCGACGAGACCGGCACCCGTCACCGCACCGCCGACCGGGTGGCCCGCCAGACCGGGTTCCCGGTGATCTCGGTGTCCCAGTCGATGCAGATCATCGCGGCCTATGTCGGGTCGACCCGTCACGTCCTGGAGGACTCCGGCCAGATCCTCTCCCGCGCCAACCAGGCCCTGGCGACCCTCGAGCGCTACAAGCAGCGCCTCGACGAGGTCGCCAGCACGCTGTCCGCGTTGGAGATCGAGGACCTGGTGACGGTGCGCGACGTCGCGGTCGTGGCCCAGCGGCTGGAGATGGTGACCCGGATCGCCCGCGAGATCGAGGACTATGTCCTCGAGCTCGGCACCGACGGCCGCCTGCTCGCCCTCCAGCTGGAGGAGCTGGTCACCGGCGTCGATGCCGAGCGCGAGCTGGTGATCCGTGACTACCTCCCCGGTGGTCGGCGCGCCAAGTCCAAGGAGTCGGCCCTCGAGCGACTCGAGGCGCTCAGCCCGATCGAGCTCGTCGACGCCGGCGCCGTGGCCCGGGCCCTCGGTATCGGCACCGGCGAACACCTCGACGGCGCGGTCGCGCCACGCGGCTTCCGCCTGCTCGCCAAGGTCCCTCGACTCCCACCGGCCGTGGTCGACCGGCTGGTCGAGCACTTCGGCACCCTGCAGAAGCTGCTGTCCGCCGGGATCGACGACCTCCAGGCCGTCGACGGTGTGGGTGAGCTGCGCGCCCGCAGCGTGCGCGAGGGACTCTCCCGGCTGGCGGAGTCCAGCATCCTCGAGCGCTACGTCTGACCGACCGGCCCTTCCCGGTCAGTCGTTGGTGTTGGGCGAAGGCTTCGACGACGGCTTGACCGAGCCGCCGTTCTTGCCCCCGCCGTTCTTGTCACCGCCGTTCTTGTCACCGGACGCGCTCTCCTCGGCACTGGGCGAAGCGTCGGCACTGGGACGACGCAGGCGGAACTGGACGTCGGCGGGCTCGCCGTCGAAGGCCGCCACGGCGACGTGGTACCAGCCGGGCAGCGCCCACGACGTCGCCTTGGGGCAGCCGGGCTCCGAGCGGCGGGAGTTCCAGGTGATCGCGGTCCAGGTCGGGGTCTGCCGCCGAAGCACGAGGGACCGGTTCGGCACCTGGGCGGGGCAGTCGAGGCTCGACCAGATGTTGTCGTTGCCGGAAGTGATCTTGAACGTCAGCGAGTCGCGAGACAGCTCCCAGGTGCATGCCTCGGAGATGCGCGTCGACAGCTCGAGCCTGATGCGCACGTCACCGCCGCCGAAGGCCCCGGGGACCACGGGGGAGATCACGATGTCGCCGGGCTCGCAGGGGCCGCTCGGCTCGGGAAGCGGCGGTGTGGTGGGCTTGCGAGTCTTGACCTTGTGCTTGGACTTCTTGGAGGTCGGATCGGCCGCGGGGGTGGACGAGTCGTGGGCGGCCACCTGGGCCGCAGTGGGGTCGTGCTGGCGTGACGAGCCGTCGCTGCCGAGGTTGAGCAGGCTCCCGATGCCCAGCACGAGGGCCAGCGCGGTCCCGATCACGAGCAGCCGGCGTACCCAATAGACGCGGGACGGCAACGGTCCCCGCGGTCGGGTCAACGAGCTCATGGCGGTCACGCTAGCCAGCGCACGCCGCCGGATGGTGGTGCCACACCGCACACCCCTCCCCCGCCGAGTCGTCCCACGATGTGACGACTCGGCGCCATCGAGGAGCGCTTCACGCGGCGTTGGGGCCGGTGCCTAGGATCGGGCGCGTGAGCGCGGTGGCGGCCAGCTCCGGTGACGAGGACCGGGGTGGGGCGGACGAGGATCTCGCGGGGCTGCATGCCGCGCTCATCGGGTGGTACGGCGATCACGCGCGCGAGCTGCCGTGGCGTGGGGAGTCGGCCTCCCCGTGGGCGGTGATGGTCTCGGAGTTCATGCTGCAGCAGACGCCGG
>JAGQUE010000688.1 GCA_020438665.1 Nocardioidaceae bacterium
ATCGAGATCGTCGTCGACGACGCCGATGTCACGGACGTGGCGGACATCGTGGTGAAGACCGCCCAAACCGGGCGGATCGGTGACGGCAAGGTCTGGGTGACCCCCGTCGAGTCCGTGGTCAGGGTTCGCACGGGCGAGAAGGACGAGGCCGCCCTGTGAGGGACCACGTCACCGTCCGGGGACGACGCGGCTGATCGGCACCAGCCGCGTCACCCCACCTCCGGCGCCCGGGCCCTCCCATCTTTCCGGGCGCCGGAGGTGACACCCGGCCGTCCATGACGGCCGGGTGCTTGCTCGTCCACCCCCCGGGTCCGGCATGATCGAGCCAGCCGGCGTCGCCGTGCCATCTGCGAGAGGACACCCGATGAAGCTGGTCACCGCGGTCATCAAGCCCCACAAGTGGGAGGACGTCCGGGTCGCCCTCGAGACCGTCGGCGTGACCGGCATGACAGTCTCGGAGGTCTCCGGCTATGGCCGGCAGAAGGGCCACACCGAGGTCTATCGCGGCGCCGAGTACGACATCTCCCTGGTTCCCAAGGTCCGGGTCGAGATCGTCGTGGATGCCGACGACGTGGCTGCGGTCGTCGACACCATCGTCGCCGCCGCGGCCACCGGGCGGATCGGTGATGGCAAGGTCTGGGTCACCCCGCTGGACACGGTGATCCGGGTGCGCACCGGCGACCGCGACGACGCGGCGGTCTGACCCACCCCGATCCTGCGAGGAACCCGATCGATGACCGCCACCGGGCGCGCACGGCGCACCGCCGAGGCCGACGCCCGGTGCGTCGCTGCCTATGCGGACGCCAAGGCGCCCGACGAGGGCGTCGCCCTGCTGGCCGTCGGCGGCTATGGCCGTGGCGAGCTGGCGCCCTACTCCGACCTCGATGTGGTCCTGGTCCACGACCTCGACGGCTCGCCGGCGCCCTGGATGGAGCAGCTCTGGTATCCGCTGTGGGACTCCGGCACCCGGCTCGACCATGCCGTGCGGTCGTTCCCTGACATGGTCACGGCGGCGACCGGCGACCTCCGCGTGGCGCTGGGGCTGCTCGACCTGCGTCACGTCGCGGGCGACCCCAACCTGACCCTGCGGCTGCGCGCCACGATGTTGGCCGCGTGGCGGCGCGAGGCGCGGGAGCGGCTGCCGGCGCTGCGCGACCTGGTCCGTTCGCGTCACCGGCTGATCGGGGAGCTCGCCCACGCCTCGGTTCCCGACCTCAAGGAGGCCGAGGGCGGCCTGCGCGACGCCACGGTCCTCAAGGCCCTGGTGGCCAGCTGGCTCGTCGACGTGCCCCATGCCGACCTCGAGCGTTCCCGGCTGGCACTGCTCGACGTCCGTGACGTGCTTCACCACGCCACGTCACGGCCCACCGACCGGGTCGCGCCCGAGCTGTGGCCGGAGGTCGCCCGCGGGCTGGGCCTCGCCGATGCGGCCGCCGCCCAGACACTGGTGCGCGAGCAGGGGCGTCGGATCATCCACCTTTCCCGGCTCACCTGGCGCCGCGTCGACGCCGTTCTCGCCGGGCCTGCCTCGCGCGGCGGCGCCCGCCGGCCGCAGCTGACGCCCATCGCGCCCGGGCTCGCACTGTCGGCCAATGAGGTGGTGCTCGACCGCAGGGCCCGCCCTGCCGACGACCCGCTCATGCTGCTGCGGGCCGCCGCCGAGGCCGCCGAGCGGGACGTCGTCCTGGCGCCCGCGACCGCCGCCCGGCTGGTCCGCGACGGCGCGCCGCTGCCGGACCCGTGGCCCCGTGAGGCGCGCCAGCTGATGGTCCGCCTGCTCGCCTCCGGGCGAGGGCTGCTCGAGGTGTGGGAGACGCTCGAGGAGACCGGCGCGCTGTCTGGGATCCTGCCCGAGTGGGAGCGGATCCGGCTGCGGCCGCACGCCTCGGTGATCCACCGGTTCACCGTCGATCGTCACGTCGTCGAGACGTGCATCGAGGCGTCGTCGCTGATCCGCCAGGTGGCCCGGCCCGACGTGCTGATGGTCGCCGCGCTCCTCCACGACATCGGCAAGGGCGGTCTCACCGAGCACAGCATCGCCGGCGAGCCGCTGGCCCGGACCATCGCGACCCGGATGGGGTTCTCCGAGACGAGCGTCGAGCAGATCGCCACCCTGGTCCGCTGGCACCTCCTGCTCGCGACGGTCGCGACGACGCGTGACCCCGACGACCCCGCCACCGTGTCCGAGGTGCTGACCAAGATCGCCGACCCCGAGACCGTCTCGCTGCTGGCCGCGCTGACCGAGGCGGACGCGCGGGCCACCGCGCCCGCCGCGTGGACCACGTGGCGCGCCGGCCTGATCCGGGCGCTGACCCGGCGCTGTCTCACCGCCCTCGA
Organism: Nocardioidaceae bacterium; assembly: GCA_020438665.1. The sequence continues at coordinate 2,338 of JAGQUE010000688.1, forward strand.
GGGCGGCTCGCCGGAGGACGAGGAGCCGATCGAGACCCTCGACGTCCCGGTGGATGTCCAACGCCACCCCGGGGCCTATGCCATGGCCATCGACCTGGTCGACGACGGGGCCCGGCTGACCGTGGTCGCCCACGACCGGGTCGGTTTGCTCGCGGATGTCGCCGCCTGCCTTGCGCTCCACCGAACCTCGGTCCGGGCCGCCCGGGCGTGGGACCAGGGAAGCTATGGCGTCAGCAGCTGGGACATCGCCGACGGCCACGTCGACCTGGCGGTGCTGCGCACCCGCTTCGACGCCGTGGTGTCGGGTCGCGTCCAGCCGGGGGAGCGGTTGCGCCCCTCGGCGGGGGCGCCGCTCGGGCCGAGCGTCGCCGTACGCCCTGAGGCATCGGAGCAGTCGACCGTCCTGGAGGTCCGCGCCGCCGATCGCCCGGGCGTGCTCTATCTCGTGCTCGCGGCCCTGGCTGGGCTCGACATCACCGTCCGCTCCGCCCACATCGACACCCTCGGCCCCCAGGCTGTCGACGTGTTCTATCTCCAGGAGGCCGACGCCGGCGTGCTCTCTGAGGACCGCGCCGCCCGAGCCGCCCACGCCGTCCGCGCCGCCCTCGAACCCCCCACCGACCCCTGACGCCGAGGTGCCCGGTCCTGCCCGC
>JAGQUE010000689.1 GCA_020438665.1 Nocardioidaceae bacterium
CATGTTGCGGTGGATCACGCCGATGCCGCCGTTGCGCGCCATGGCGATCGCCATCCGCGACTCGGTGACGGTGTCCATGGCGGCGCTGACGAGCGGCACCCGGATCGCGATCTCGCGGGTCAGTCGCGTCGTGGTGTCGATGTCAGTCGGTGCCAGGTCGGACTGGCCGGGCAGCAGCAGGACGTCGTCATAGGTGAGCCCGAGCGCGGCGAACTTGGGCGGCACGCCCTCGGTGAGATCGCCGGTCAGCTGATCGGTCGGGGCGTAGGGGTCGTCCATGGGTCCGTCCGCGGGCCTTTCGTCGGGTGAGCGCACAGTCTATCCGCGCGCCCGCAGCGCCGAGTCGTCCCATCCTGCGACGACTCGGCGAGGGTCCCGGGCACGCAGGCCCTGCCACCAGGTGCCCCGCCACGGCCTCTAGCAGGCGTGAGCCACGAGGCGGCGGCGTCAGCGGACGGGGACGCCCTCGACCAGCGGCAGCCTGACGATCAGCCGGTCGGCGGTCATCCGCATCCGGCTGCGCAGCCCGGTCGCGAGGACCAGCGGCAGCACGGCCTGGTTGTCGGCACGGGTGGTGAAGACGAGCTCGGTGGCGCCGACGCGCGCCGCGACCTTGGCCACCTCGCTGAGCAGCCGCGTCCCGATGCCGCGACGCTGCCAGGCGAGGTCGACGTTGATGGTCACCTCGCGGACAGCGGGCTCGGGAGACTCCGAGCGCAGCGAGGCCACGCCGACGACGGTCCCGTCGACCACCGCCGACACGCCGTCGTCACGCTCGACATACGACGGGGTCGCCGACGTCGGGAGGCGACGACCGGCCATGGGCACCACGGCATCGGCGCGGGAGCGAGCCAGCACGTCGGTCACCAGCCCGGCGATCGCCTCGCCCCGGGCGCGCTCGGTGGCGGTGAACGGCGCCGTACGGCGCACCTGCACGTCGACATCGCCGACGACGAGGTCCATGACGTCCTGGAGGGCCGTCGCCGAGCCCCCGGGGCTGGGATCGGCCTCCGCGTCGAAGAGGTGGGCCACGATCTCCGGGAACGCTGCGGGCTGGGCCAGGATCGTGCGCGCCGCCTGGACATAGCGCGTCGGTTGGTCGGTGAGCGCGGCGTCGGTGCACCGGGCCGCGCTCACCGCCCTTCCCCCAGCGGACTCGATGAGCCGCGCGAGGTCGGACTCCTGCCAGTCGTCGGGTGTGCGCAGGACCAGTTCGTCAGTGACCGAGTCCACGCCGGGGAAGACCTGCAACCCCAGGATGTTCAGCCCAGCGGCCCCACACCGCTCGGCCAACGCGGCCAACGTGCCCGGACTGTCGCCCAGCTGCACACGCACCCTCCACAGCATGCGGAGACACCTCCCTTCGCGTGCCTCTACTGTGCGGGCCCGACGTTGCGTCGCGGGGTCCCGCACGTTTCGGCCGTGAAAACTTGTGGCCGATCAGTCAGTGGCGTCCGGCGCCGCGGCCTCGGCCAACAGGCGGCGAGGTGAGCGCGACACCAGATAGAGGGCGGCCAGCGCGGTCGTGCCGGCCATGATCGCGAAGATCGCTCGGAAGCTCAGCAGGGAGACGAGCAGCGAGCCGACGCCGATCGAGATCGCCTGCGGCGTGCCGAGCACCACCTCGAGGGCGGTCGAGACCCGGCCCATGATCGCCTGCGGGGTGCGGATCTGCACCAGCGTCGTATACGCGACGAACATGAGTGGCAGGGCATAGCCGAGCACGACCACCCCGGCGAGCATCACGGGGATCGTGCGAGCGACGACGACCACCAGGAACGACGCCGCCATCAGCCCGAGCCCCAGCGCGAAGCTGACCGGTTCACCGATCCGCTTGATGAGGCGGCTGCAGGTCAACCCGCCGACCACCGCCCCGACACCTTGCACCGTGACGACGACGCCGGCGAACTCCACGGGCTTGTGGAAGGCGTCGAGGATCGCATAGATCGACGCCTCGGAGAACCCGAGCGTCAGCAGGGTGGCGCCGAACGCGATCATGACCGGCCGCAGGACCTCGTCGTGGAGCAGGTGACGCACCCCTGCGGTCATCTCGGTCAGCCAGTGCTGCGGCTCGTGGACGGGCTTGGGCTCGGCCAGCCGGATCGCTGCGATCAGCGCGGCCGCGACCAAGAACGACGCCACGTCCACCAGCACCACCGCCCAACCGTCGGTGAGGGCGAACAGCCCCGCCCCCAGGAGAGGGCCGATCAGCCGGAAGCCCTCTTTGACCGTCTGCATGCTGGCGTTGGCGTCGACCAGCAGCTCCTCGGGCAGCATCTCCTTGAGCAGGCCGTTGAGCCCGGCGGGCAGCACGATGAACGAGAAGCCATAGAGCACCGCGACGACCCAGATGACCCAGACGTCGCCGGCGTCGCGCACCAGCAGGAGCGGCAGCAGCATGACCGCCGAGGCGAGGTTGCCCCAGACGAGCAGCGGTTTGCGCCGCGTCCGGTCGATGGGAGCACCCAGGAGCGGTGCCACCAAGGAGGGCAGCACCATCCAGAAGAACGTGAGCCCCGCCTGGGCGTTGGACCCGGTGAGCGCCTTGACCCACATGCTGAAGACCAGCAGCATCACCGAGTCGCCGAACATCGACGTGGTGGTGGCGATGAACAGGAGCGGGAAGCCCGGTCTGGCGAACGCCTGACGCATGCCCCGCCCCTTCCCCTCTCCGCGAGATTTCCACAGGTTCGAGTTAGTACGGAAGGCCCCAAGGGCGATCCGCGCCAGAAACGCCCTCCAGCCTTCCGTACTAACCGGATCTGTCCACAGAACGGCGGGCAGCTCCGGGTCTGCCTTCCGTACTAGCCGGATTTGTCCACAGGCGGAAAGCCACCGGCCCGCCGCGCGGAGCGCGACGGGCCGGGTGAGGTGTCTCGACCGAGGTCAGTGACCGTGACCGTGACCGTGACCGGCCGCGGGAGCGGGGTCCTCCTCCTCGGGCTTGTCGACGACCAGGGTCTCGGTCGTGAGCAGCATGCCCGCGATCGAGGTGGCGTTGACCAGCGCGGAGCGGGTGACCTTGACCGGGTCGAGGACGCCCTGGGCGACCAGGTCGCCGTACTGCTCCGTGGCGGCGTTGTAGCCCGTCCCGGGGCCGGCCTCGCGCACCTTGGTGACGATGACATAGCCGTTGACGCCGCCGTTCTCTGCGATCCACCGCAGCGGCTCGTCCACCGACTTGCGCACGATGCGGACGCCGAGCGCCTCGTC
>JAGQUE010000690.1 GCA_020438665.1 Nocardioidaceae bacterium
AGGCCGTCGAGGTCGACGACGCCCCCACGATCGTGCGCTTCCCCAAGGGGCCCCCGCCCGACGACATCACCGCCGTCGACCACCTTCGCGGGGTCGATGTGCTGCTCCGTTCGGGCGTGCACGACGTGCTCGTCGTCGGGGTCGGCAGCATGGCCGCCACCGCCGTCGACGTGGGCCAGCGCCTGGTCGCCCAAGGGATCGGGGCCACCGTGGTCGACCCGCGCTGGGTCAAGCCGGTCAACCCCGTCCTACTCGACCTCGCCGCCCACCACCGGCTCGTCGTCTCCATCGAGGACAACGGCCGCGTCGGCGGCGTCGGCGCGACGATGCTGCAGGCGCTGGTCGACGCCGGCGTGACGACGCCCTTCCGGTTCCACGGCATCCCCCAGGAGTTCCTCGCCCATGCCAAGCGGGCCACCATCCTCGAACGCACGGGGCTGACCGCCCAGGCGATCGCACGCCAGATCGTCGAGGACGTCACCGCCCTCGACACCAGCCCCGCCGAGCTGGTCGCGGAGCACCTCGAGGAGCGCTGAACGACGACGGCCGCTGCCCTCCGAGGAGGACAGCGGCCGGCGGGGGCTGTGCGTCGCCAACCGCGACGCGCGCCATCGGGCGTTCAGCAGATCTTGGCCGTCTCCGACAGGATCGACTTGAAGGCGTTGAACTTCACCGAGTCGTTGAGCCGCCAGTCGGTCACCGAGTTGTCGTTGGAGTCGAAGTAGGACAGCGCGGCCCCACCCAGTGACTGCATGTCGTGGTAGGAGTTCACCAGCCACTTCGGCTGGTCCGCGGCACTGGAGATCGACTGACCGGTCTCCGCCACGGCCCACGCGGTGCCATGGGCCTTGGCCCACTGGGCGAGCTTGACGTAGTAGGCACGGATCTGGAGGTGCTTCTGGCCGACACCGCCGCTGCGCTTGACGCCGAAGTCGTCATAGGCGTCGATCGCCGTGACGTCGACGTGGGCGTCACCGGGCCACTTGGTGGCCAGGGTGTTGGTGTCGCCGCCGAAGGTGTTCCAGCCGCTATAGATCACGGTGAAGGCCACGTTGTTGCTGTTGGCGTGGATGATCGGGGCGATGCGGCGTTGCATCGCCGTCCACTCCGACATGTTGCCGTCCTTCTCGGGCTCGTGGTGGACCGCGACCCACACCGGGCCGGGCACCGTCGCCAGCGACTTGGCCAGCTGGGTCGTCCAGCTGTCACCGGCTCCGGTCGCCATGGCGGCCCAGGAGCTGGGGGCCTTGAAGCTGATCCACGGGAGCCGACCGGCCTTGACGTCGGCGGTGGCCTGCTTGGTCGCCGAGGCGATCTGGCCGGACGAGTAGTAGGTGCGGTGCACCCGCATGGCCGCACCGAGCTTGCTCTCGCGGGCCTCGATGGTGTTGCCGCCGCTCACCGCGGCGCCGAGGTAGGTCTGGCCCGACGGCGGGATGCCCATGGCGTTGTTGACGCACTTGGCCGGTCCGGCGCTGCTGGTCTGGGTGGGCGTGCTGCTCGAGGGGACCGTCGACATCGACACCGAGACGCTGGCCCTGGGGCTCGAGGGGGAGGAGGTCGGCCGGCTGCTCGACGACGTCGGACTGCTGGGCGCGGCCGAGGTGGTGCTGGAGCTCGGTGGCGTGGTGGTCTGGGTCATCGAGATGTCGTCGACGACGAGCGTCGTGCCGACCGGGACGTCGCGCCCCAGGAGGTTGAGGTCGAGCTCGGCGCCCGCCACGTCGGTGGTGAACGTGAGGGCGACGTCGGACCAACCGGCCGTGGTCGCGGCGAACGGCCTCTTGAAGATCGTCACGTCGCCGTTGCCGGCCACCTGGCGCACCCGGAGCCGGCCGGAGACCTCACCACCCACCGAGCGCACCGACGCGGTCAGCCTGTAGGTGCGGCCCCTGACCGTCGAGGCGACGGTCGGCTCCGCGTCATTGACGATGACGTTGGCGCCCGCACTGTTGGTCAGCCGGGCCGCCGCCGCACCGGACGCCACGGGCTTGCCGGTGGCGAGTGTCTGGGTGGCCGGGTGGTTGACCTTCCAGCCGGCGGCGCCGTCCTCGAACCCGCCGTTGACGACGAGCTCGCCGGCGGCCGCCTTGGCGACGGGCTTGGCGGGTGCTCGGTGGGGGAGCGCGCCACCGACCGCGAACGCGGCGGGCATGCCGAGGCCGATGATCGTGACGCCGACGACCGCGGTCACCATGCGACGCGACCGCGTCACTGCAGGCATCGGCGCCGCGGGGGCTCGGTGTCGGGGTGTGTCAGGTCGTGGGATCGGGGAGTGGGAGCTGGTGTGTCGAGGGTTGCTACGAGTGTTGTCCTGGCCCTGTGTCATGAAATCCTCCGCGCGCAGGCGGGGGGCCTGCGCGTGTGTGGTTGTCGTGCGCGCCGGCACCGAGAATGCCTAGACCGCTTCGGCAGTGCTGCGAATGTAATCGTTTCGTTATCACGAGGGCAAATCGACGCTCGGCACCCGGGCACCCGACCCGAACCCGATGTGACAACCGCCGTTGCCTGCCCGCGGCGTCTCCGAGGCGGGTCAGGCGTCGGTGAGCAGGCTGGCGCGCCGGGCCAGCACGTGCTCGCGGAAGAGGGCAGCCGCCGGGAGGAGCCGGCGCTCGGCGGACGAGGCCAGCCCGATCTCACGCGTCGCCGCCGGGTCGGACAGCGCCACGCGTCGCGCCCGTGATCCGGTGGCGCCGGGGATCTGGGGCAGGATCGCGATCCCCAGCCCGGCGGCGACCAGCGACCCCAGCGTGGGGAGATCGTCCCCCTCGAACACGACG
>JAGQUE010000084.1 GCA_020438665.1 Nocardioidaceae bacterium
TGATGATGACCGCGGAGTTGAACTCACGCTGCAGGTCCTGGAGCAGGTCGAGGATCTGGGCCTGCACCGTGACGTCGAGCGCCGTGGTCGGCTCGTCGGCGATGAGCAGCGACGGGTCGTTGACCAGCCCCATCGCGATCATGGCCCGCTGCCGCATACCGCCGGAGAACTGGTGGGGGTAGTCGTCGACGCGGCGGTCGGGCTGGGGGATCCCGACCCGCTCGAGCATGTCGATCGCCTTGCGCCGGGCCTCGCGGTTGGTGGCCTTGGGGTGGTGGACCTGGTAGGCCTCCTCGAGCTGGGCCCCGACCTTGTAGAAGGGGTGCAGCGCGGCGAGAGCGTCCTGGAAGATCATCGCGACCGAGCTGCCGCGCAGCTTGCGCATGCCGGACTCGTTGAGTCCGACGACCTCCTGGCCGCCGACGCGGATCGAGCCGGTGATCCGGCTCGACTTGGCGTCGTGGAGGCCGAGGATCGCCATGCTCGAGACCGACTTGCCCGAGCCGGACTCCCCCACGATGCCGAGCGTCTGGCCCCTGTCGACCGCATAGCTCAGGTTGGAGACCGCAGAGACCAGGCCGTCCTCGGTGGGGAACTTGACCGTCAGGTCCTCGACGACGAGGAACGGCTCGTCAGGGGCCTGTGTCACGAGAGCCTCACTCGGGGGTCCAGGACGCCATAGACGACGTCGACGATGATGTTGCTGACGATCAGCATGACAGCGGCGAACAACGCCGTGGCCATCACGACGGGCAGGTCGCGGCCGGTGACCGCGGTGAGGCCCCAGAAGCCGATGCCGTGGATGTCGAAGATCTTCTCGGTGAAGATCGTGCCGGCCAGCAGGGTGCCGAAGTCGATGCCGAAGATCGTCACGACCGGCACCAGCGCGGCGCGCAGGGCGTGCTTGTAGACCACCGTGCGCGTGGGCAGACCCTTGGCCTTGGCCGTGCGGATGTAGTCCTCCGACAGCGACTCGACCATCGCACCGCGCGCATAACGGGTGTAGGCGGTGCTGAAGAAGATGCCCAGGCAGATCCAGGCGAGGAGCATGCCCCCGACCCATTTCGCAGGCCCGTCCTTGAACGGGCTGAAGTAGCCGCTGTCACTGATCAGCGGTATCTGCCAGACCACGGACACATACAGCCATAACAACAGCGCGAAGAGATAGTAGGGGACCGAGCTGATCACCAGGAAGGTCGACACCAGGGCCTTGTCGGCCATGGTGCCGCGCCGTCGCGCCGCCGCCACGCCGATGGGCACGCCCAGCGCCAGGAACATGATGGCGCCGCCGACCGCGACCGAGATCGTCGCCCCCATCCGCCCCTTCATCTCGTCGAAGACCATGTTCTTGGTGCGGTAGGAGATGCCCAGGCAGGGGGCCGAGCAGTGGTAGGTCGTCGACCTGATCGAGATGTCGCGACCGACGAAGACGCCCTTGACGAACTTGCCGTACTCCTCGACCCAGGGGTTGTCGTAGCCCAAGGACTTCTCGAACACGGCGAGGCGCTCGGGGGTGCAGCGGTTGCTGGTGTCGCGGTCGCAGATGGGCTGCGCCGGACTCGAGGGGCCGTACCAGAAGAGCAGGAAGATGGCTACGGAGATCAGCCCCAGGACGACGAACCCTGAGATCAGCCGCTTGATCACGTAGGCGAACATCTCTCGACCCCGTTTCTCGTGTCAGATGTTTCTACATCACCGGATGTCGACATCGGAGGATGGGGGCCCCGGTTGGCCGAGGCCCCCATCCGATGTCAGTCAGTCGATCAGCATGGGCTGATCATCACTGCATGACGTAGAGCCCCTTGTAGTAAGGAGCACCGATGGACCCGTCACCGCTGGGGTAGCCGATCTTCGACCCGAAGGTGAAGAGGTCGTTGCGGTAGGCGGTCGGGATGATCGGGAAGTACTTGGTCCCGATCTCCTCGTCGAGGTCACCCCACGCAGCGGCCTGCTGGTCGGCAGGCATGGTCGGGATGGCGTCCATCTTGTCGTTGATCGCCGGCTCGTCGAACTGGGCCGTGTTGTAGGTCGCCCCACCACGCAGCAGCGGCGGGATGAACGTCAGCGCGGACGGCCAGTCAGAGCACCAGTTGACGCCACGAACGTTGAGCGTCTTGTTGATCTTGTTGCTCGGGTCGAGCCAGATGTTGTAGGGCGACTCCTGGACCGGGATGGCCTTGACGGAGAAGCCGGCCGCCTCGTAGCCCTTCATGAGCTGCTTGTTGGCGGCGACGCCCAGCGGGTCGAGCTCGTAGTAGACGTAGGTGAGCTTGAACTCGCCCGGCCCGTAGCCGGCCTCCTTCAGCAGCTCCTTGGCCTTGTCGGGCTGGAAGCTGATCTGCTCACCGTCCGGCTGGTACTCCTTGCGGCCGGCCATGCCGGGAGGCATGACGGTGCTGGCCGGGACGCGAGTCACGCCGGGAACCTCACCGGAGGCCAGCCACACGTCCTCGTAAGGAATGGCGTAGGCGATGGCCTTGCGGATGCGGATGTCCTTGATCTTGGTGTAGTCCGGCGTCGTGGTGCTGACGCACTGCGAGGACTGCTGCACCAGGCGGTCACCGAGCTCGGAGCTCGCCTTGGAGTAGTTCTCCGACCCGATCGAGGTGGAGACGGTGGTCTCGGCCTCGGTGTTGCCGCTCAGGACGACCTGGTCGACCTGGTTCTGGTCGGCGTTGAACTTGAAGACCCACTTGTCGGCGTACTGGTGGCGGGCCGGGTCGGTGGCGGGGTCCCACTGGTCGTTCTTGACCAGGGTGAGCTCCTCGTTGGGACGGAAGGACTCGACCTTGTAGGGACCGCTCGACAGCGGCTTCTTGCCGTAGTCCGGCGGGTTGCTGACCTTGCCCAGCGGGACCGGGCCGATGGCCATGAACGCGCCCCAGTAGTCCATGTCCGGGAAGGGCTTGGACATCTCGATGGTGACGGTCTTGGCGTCGTTGTCGAACTGCACGCCCTGGTAGTCGGCCTTCGGGTCGGTGTAGGGACCCTTGTAGGTGTCGGCGTCCTTGAAGTAGGTCTTGGAGTACTCGGTGCCGGGGCCACCCGGGAAGGTGTCGGAGTCAAGCGAGCGCTTGATGCCGAAGGCAACCTGCTCGGCGGTGATGTCCGAGCCGTCCTCCCACTTGATGCCGTCCTTCAGCGTGAAGGTCCACGAGGTGAAGTCGGTGTTGGGGGTGCCCAGGTCGGTCGCCAGGTCCGGCACCAGGATCATGTTCCCGGAGTCGGGGTCGCGGTAGTACTGCGTCAGCGACCGGGTGGTCAGGGCCTGCTGGATCGAGTTGCCCGTGACCGACCAACCATCGGTCGGGTCGAGGGAGTCCGGTCCGGGGTCGCCGGGCAGCTGCACCGTGATGGTGCCACCCGTCGTCGCACCCTCGATGTCGGGCGCGGGGCCCTGCATGTCGGGGTTCTTGGCGATGTCGGTGGCCGCACCCGTGAATGTCTTGCTGCTGCCCGAGCCTGGCGTGTTGCTGTCGCCTCCACTGCCGCCACACGCGGCAAGGGCCAACAGGGCAGCGCCAGCAAGCACCGCAAGCGGCTTGCTCCGTCTCATGCTGTCCAGCCTTTCTTATCTCTGGTTCGGGCTCCCGGGTTCCGTCCGGTCACCACGTCTGTGTGCCCGATCAGCGTCGGGTCTTGGGGTCCATGGCGTCGCGGATCGCGTCGCCGAGGAGGTTGAGGGAGAGCACCAGGGCAACGATGCCGAGCAGCGGCTCCCACAGATAGAGCGGGTAGGTGTCGAAGTAGTCGGTCGCCTTGAGGATCACCTGGCCCCACGAGATGCCGTCGGTCACGCCGATGCCGAGGTAGGCCAGCCCGGCCTCGGCAGCGACGAACGAGGGCAGCATCAGCGAGATGCTGATGACGATGGGGGCCGCCAGGTTGGGCAGCAGCTCGCGTACGAGGATGCGCCGCGTCGGCATGCCGATGACGCGGGCGGCCTGGACGAACTCGCGCTCGCGCAGCGACAGCACCTCGCCGCGGATCAGACGTGCCAGCCCCATCCAGCCGAAGAACGCCAGGATGCAGATCAGCACGAACTTCTGGATCGACGCGTAGTTGTCGCTCAGCGCGAACCGCTCGTTGACGATCGGCGCCAGCACCAGCGCGGCGAGCAGGAAGGGGATCGTGAGGAACAGGTCGATGACGAACGAGATCGCCTTGTCGACCACGCCGCCGAGGAAGCCGGCCAGCAGGCCGAGCACGATCCCGACGACCGCCGCGAACAGTGTCGAGGTGCCGGCGATGATCAGCGAGGTGCGGCAGCCATAGAGCCAGTAGGCGAGGTTGTCGTCGCCCGAGGCCGGTGCCACACCGAACGGGTGCTCCATGGTGAACGGGTGGAGCGGCGGACCGATCTTGGGGAGGTTGCCGTTGAGGACGTCGATGAACTCGGTGGCGAACTGGGTCTCGGTCGTGACGTTGAACGCGTTGGCGATGACGCCGGCGAAGACGGCGATGAGGACGAAGAAGAACACGACGGTCAGGCACAGCATCGCGATCTTGTCGCGACGCAACCGCCCCCAGGCGATCTGCATCGGCGATTTGCCGGTGATCGGCCCGTCGTCCTTCTTCTTTCGCTTCTTGTCGGGTGGCGCTTCGCCGAGGGTGCCCTGAACCTCAGGCCCCGTTGTCGCTGCCGACATGCTCTCCCCATCTGTTTGGCCAGATCTGCCGCCCCCGGAGAAGCCCGGGGATCTCCCGGACCCGCAACCGGGCGCCGTCCGAGACTCTAGGCGACCTGGACACCTCCATGAATCACCGGATCGTAACGATCTGGTTTCGGGGCCCCGGGCCGGGGCCAGGAAATCCTGTCTCTTAACCCCCGGGCCGAACGTCTTCCGCCGGCACGGCGTCCACTCCCGCCTCTCGCCGCTGTTCGGGCGTGATCGGCGCAGGTGCCCCTGTCAGCGGGTCGAATCCCCCGCCCGACTTGGGGAACGCGATGACATCGCGGATGGAGTCCATCTTGGCCAGCAGCGCCGTGATGCGGTCCCAGCCGAACGCGATGCCGCCGTGGGGCGGAGCGCCGTAGGCGAAGGCGTCGAGGAGGAACCCGAACTTCTCCTGGGCCTCGGCCTCCTCGATGCCCATCGTCGCGAACACCCGCTCCTGGATGTCGCGGCGGTGGATACGGATGGACCCGCCACCGATCTCGTTGCCGTTGCAGACGATGTCGTAGGC
>JAGQUE010000691.1 GCA_020438665.1 Nocardioidaceae bacterium
TCACCAGTCCCACCACGAGGATCCCCACGATGGCGGACAGGATGTAGCCGAGGTTGGGGTGGTCGCCGCTCCGGAAGCCATAGTCGCCCAGCAGGGTGTGGCTCCAGAACGAGTTGTACTTCTCCAACCCGGCCGGAACGGCGTTGAGTCCGAGGTCGCCGAGCTTGAGATCCTCGGGGGCGTCCTCCCCGAAGGCGCCTCCCGGTGCGAGCAGCCCGAGAGGGGTGAGCAGCACCATCACGCCCATGAATCCCAGGGCGACCTTGGCGGGGCTCAGCCGGCCGGGGGTCGGTGCGGACCCGTCGGCGGTGACGGGGATCCCAGGGTGGTTGCCGACCAGTCGCGTCACGTCAGCGCGCTGGAGATAGGCCAGCACGGCACCGGTGAGCACGGCCTCCGCGAAGCCGGCGATCGTCAGGTGCGGCAGCGCCATGGCCGGGATCGTCTGGGACAGGTGGTAGGGGGAGTAGAGCGGGGCGCCGTCGGCGGTCTGGAAGAGGTCGGGCTGGATGCCGAACTCGATCGCCGTGGCGAGGGCGGCGGCGTTGATGCCGACGTAGCCACCGACCGCGGCGGCCACGACGCGTCGACCGCTCGTCAGCGGTGTCCGGCCCGCGATCAGGCGATAGACGCCGAAGCCGACGAACGGCATCAGCACCGCCATGTTGACGACGTTGACGCCGTAGGCGAGCACCCCGCCGTCCCCGAAGAGCAGGGCCTGGAAGAGCAGGGCCACCGACACCGCGATGACCGCCGCCCAGGGTCCTAGGACGATCGCCACCACGACCGCCCCGACGGCGTGGGCGGTGGTCCCGTCGGGCACCGGGATGTTGAACATCATCACCAGGAACGACAGCGCGGAGAAGACGGCCAGCAGGGGCACGCTACGGGTCTTGACGACCTTCTCGACCCGCTTGGTCGCCACGATCCACGTGGGGACGGCGAGCGCATAACCCGCAGCGCAGGTGGCGGGGCTGAGGTAGCCGTCGGGGATGTGCATCGGGGTTCCCTCCCTCGGGGCGAGGCGGCGCGCGGCGCAGCCGATCTACTGCCATGGTGCGGTTGTTGCAACTAGTTCGCAATAACACCACACCTCCGGCCGTGCCGTCGAGGCCGGGTCCCGGCGGAGGCGCCTCGCCGGATGGCGCGGGCGCTGGCCGGGCTGGGTAGCATGACGGGTGGCCCGCCGCGCCCTGCTGCGCGCGTCGCCTCGGGACCATCGTCCATCACCTTTGGGAGTCTCCGCTCGTGCCTGCCATCCTCGACAAGCTGCTCCGCCTCGGCGAGGGCAAGATCCTGCGCCAGCTCGAGGGCATCGCGCACGCCGTCAACGCGATCGAGGACGACTTCGTCGCGATGTCTGACGCCGAGCTGCGTGGGATGACCGACGAGCTCAAGGAGCGGCTGGAGAAGGGCGAGACGCTCGACGATCTGATGCCCGAGGCGTTCGCCACGGTTCGTGAGGCCGCCAAGCGCGTCATCGGACAGCGTCACTACGACGTCCAGGTGATGGGTGGCGCCGCGCTCCACCTCGGCAACATCGCCGAGATGAAGACCGGTGAGGGCAAGACGATGGTGTCGACCCTGCCTGCCTATCTGAACGCACTGTCGGGCAAAGGCGTGCACATCATCACGGTCAACGATTACCTCGCCGAGCGTGACTCCGCCTGGATG
>JAGQUE010000011.1 GCA_020438665.1 Nocardioidaceae bacterium
AGCAGGGCATCACCTGCTCGGTGGGCGTGGCGCCGACGATGTCGTTGGCCAAGATGGGCAGCCGGCGCGCCAAGCCCGACGGGATCCTGGTCATCCCTCCCGACGAGGTGACGGCGTTCCTCCACCCCCTCGACGTGGGCGAGCTGTGGGGGGTGGGCGAGAAGACCCAGGCGATGCTCCACCGGCTCGGTCTGATGACGGTGGGCGACCTGGCCCACACCCCCGTCCGCACCCTGCGGCGGGCGCTGGGCGACGGCCTGGGCAACCACCTCCACCGGCTCGCCTGGGGCATCGACGACCGCCGGGTCACCCAGCGACAAGGACCCGACGAGCCCGAGCGGTCGATGGGGGCCAACGAGACCTTCGGTCGAGACACCGACGACCGGGACGCGATCCTCCGCGAGCTGCTGCGCCTCTCGGCGCGGGTGAGCGGTCGGATGCGGGTCGCCAGGGTGGCGGGTCGGACCGTGACGGTCACGGTCCGGTTCGCCGACTTCACCACGCTGACCCGGTCACGGACGATGCCGGAGGCCACCGACGTGACCCAGGAGATCTATCGCACCGCGGTTCGGCTCTATGACGGCCTGGGGCTGCAGCGTGTGCGGCTCCGGCTGGTCGGGGTCCGGGTCGAGGGGCTGGTGCCACGGGGGACGGTGCAACGCCAGCTCGTGCTGGGCGAGCGTGAGCATGGTTGGCCCGATGCCGACCGGGCGATGGACCGTGCGGTGGAGCGGTTCGGCAAGGCCGCCGTACGCCCCGCCAGCCTGCTCCTCCGGTCCCCCTGAGCGCCGCGCCGGGGGCCGGCAGATGACGAGCAGGGATCAATTTCGACAGGTCGCTACCGACTTGACCGGACGCTGCCTAGACTGGGGCCAAAGGCCGGCCGCGACGGCTGGCCCGGGCTGGACCGGGGAGGGACCGTGCCGCTCTCGGAAGAAGAGTTGCGACTGCTCGAGCAGATGGAGCGCGCCCTCGTCCGAGAGGACCCCAAGCTCGCCTCCACGTTGCGCGGCACCGCGATGCGCAAGGCCGCCCAGCGCCGGATGATCGTGGCCCTCGTGGTCTTCGTCGGAGGTGTCGCCCTGCTGATGTCGGGGGCCATCCTTCGCATCACCCTGCTCGGCGTGGCCGGGTTCGTCGTGATGCTCGCCGCTGCCACGGTCGCCCTCAGCTCCTGGCACGGCCGGTCCGCCGACGCCAGTGAGACGCCCACGCCGACCGTCGGCCTGCGCGAACGCCTCGAGGAGCGCTGGCGCCGCCAGCGCGGCCACGACGAGGGCTGACCTCCCAGCCTCACCGTCGCCGCCCGGTTGCTGGGCCCACCATTCGCCGAGTCGTCACATCGTGTGACGACTCGATGTGTGTCGGGCGGGAGGACAGCCAGCCCAGCAGCCACCTCAGCCGACGTGGTCGATGAGCTCGCCGCGCTCGACCACCTCGACCGACTCCGGCGGCAGCGGGCGCACGGGACGCCGGAGCACCGAGCCCGGCAGCCAGCGCGCGCGGCGCCGGGCCGACACCGTGGCGCCGCCATAGAGGGCGGCGACACACGTCGCGACCTCGGCGTGGAGGGCCTCGGTGTGGGGCGTCCCCGGTGCGGCATAACGCAGCAGCTCCAGTGACTGCAGCACCCGGTCGAGGGCGAGCTCGGCCTGCGGGGCCCGACCGGGCCCGTGGGCGGGCCGGTCCGGGGTGAACTCGTCGAGCGGCTGGCCGAAGGCGTGCACCAGGTGGACCGCGGCCGCGCGGGGCGACAGCCCGGCCGGCCAGGCCCGCCCCAGGTCGACCATCGTGTCGCCGAGCTCGGCCCACGCCGCCTCCGGGCCTCGCCAGGTGGCCCAGCGTCGGTCGCTGCGCAGCCGGCGTACCAACCGCGGGGTCAGCACGAGGAGGGCCAGCACCACGACGACGCCCAGCGCGATCAGGACGCCACGCAGGACGGCTCCGGCGGCGCCGGCACCGGCACCGTCGGTGGCGTCGGCGCCCTGGTCGGCGGACGGCGTCGCGGCCCGGCTCGGCAGATCCTCCTGCGCGCGCCCGGTGGGAGCCGACGAGCTCGGCTGGTCGGGGACGGCGGGCAGGTCTGCGGTGGTGTAGGCGGGTGGCTGGCCGGTGCGGCCGCCGGGCGTGGGGTCGAACAGCACCCAACCCGAGCCCGGGAAATAGATCTCGACCCAGGCGTGCAGGTCGTGGGAGGAGAACTCCCACGTGGACGCGCCGACCCGCTCGGGCCGCAGGAACCCGACGGCCACCCGGGACGGCAGGCCCTCCATGCGCGCCATCACCGCCATGGCGGAGGCGAACTGCTCGCAGTAGCCGACCTTCTCGTCGAGGAACTGCACCAGCTCGTCGGTGCCGTTGCCCGGACGGACGCTGAGGTCATAGGTGAACCCGCCGCCCTCGCGGAACCACTGCTGGAGCGCGGTGGCCTTCTGGAACTTGGTCGGCGCCTCGGCGGTGATCTGGTCGGCGGTCTGACGCACGACGAACGGGATGCCCTCGGGCAGGGCGGTGTAGGCCGACTGGAGGACGGATCCCGCCGCCGGCGCGTCGGCGAGGGCCCGCGGGTCATAGGCGACCTTGCCGGCGGTGGTCCGGTAGTCGACGCCCTCGGTGTTGGTCTCGTCGTCGGCGGCCAGGAAGTCCAGCGTGCTGGCGTCGTAGCGCCAGTTGCCCGGAGCCTGCACCGAGGTCGCCGGCGTCATCGTCGGCAGCCAGATCGAGTCGAAACCAGCCGAGGCGGCGATCTGGTATTCGTAGTCGGTCCGCTTGGCGTTCGGCGAGATGCCGTCGAGGGGGAGCGGCTGCCCGTTGGCGGTCTGGTCGGCCGGGATCTTGCGGTCGCCGGAGCTCCACTCGTTGTCGGTGAACCGGGTCAGCGCGGCCAGTCGCAGATAGCTCGGCGACGGGTCGTTGGTAGTCACCCGCAGCAGTGGTACGTCGCGTCCGCGCTGAAGGTCGCGGCGCAGGTCGGTCATCGGGTTCTCGACGTGGACGTCGCCCTTGCCCGCCCCGCTCCCGCCGGCGAACAGGCCGAGCTCGAGGGTCGGGATCGCCGCCGGGAGCAGCAGGGCCGCGGCGGTCGCGACGCCGCCGATGCCGATGGCGGTGCCCTTGATCGCTCCGGTGCGAACGCCGAACCCGGCGGGGTCGAGGCCGCCGTCACCCCGGCCGAGCGAGCGACCCCACCGGGTCACCTGCTCGTCCTCGTGGAGATAGATCATGCTGAGGAAGCCGCCGGCGACGAGGACGAACAGCCACCAGTGAACGCCGTCGGGGAGCAGGCTGACGGGGATGCTGTAGATGGTCAGCAGCGGCAGTCCGGCGAGCGGGACCCGGCGGAGCGTCCCGGCGAAGAGGTCCACCATGAGGAGGAGCGCCAGGCCCAGCGGCAGCATGAGTGGCATCAGGCTGCCGGCCTGGGGCGGGACCGGCGCGGCATAGAGCTGGCTGGTCTCGGTGGCGGCCCGCAGGGTGTCGATGAGCTCCTGCCACCGGGCGCCCCACGGGATCGGCGACCCGACGATCGCGATGTTGACATAGGCGACGGCCAGGGCGAGCTGGGCGACGATGACGAGGATGCCGGGCGTGCGGCCCCACCGCAGCAGCGCGCCGCTGACGCCGATGAGCGCGGCGCCGACGAGGAGCGGAAGCAGGTAGTCGGAGGAGCGGGTGGCGAAGCCGCTCCAGGACAGCAGCGTCACCCAGCCGGTGGCCATCGCCACGGCTGCCTGGAGGAGCCCGGTGGGCAGCGACCCGCGGCTGGCGCTCACGACGTTGCTCCTGCGCCGCGGCCGACGAGGCCGACGCCGGCGGGGGCAGTGCCGGTCATGGTGCCCACGCCGCCGCGCGAGACCTGCCGGCCGAGCTCCTGCCAGACGTTCTCGAAGCGGTCGCCGGGGCGCAGCGACACCGCTCGCCAGCCGTGACGCGACAGCCCCGCCACTGCTCCGCTCGCCGGGGCGAGCGGGGTTGCCCAGGCGGCGACGTCGAGGGCGATGGCGAGGCTGGTGACGGCGTGGTGGTGCATGCGGCGCAGGACCGGGGTGTCGACGTCGTCGAGGTGACCGAGCACGGCGACGAGCAGGCCGCCCTGGTTGGCCTCGGTGAGCCACGCGGTGTCGATCACCGAGCGCGAGGTCGGCTGGACGACGGCCAGCGCCTCGAGCAGGGGAGCGGTGTTGAGCTCGGCCTCGCGGAAGTGCCAGGTGGTGCCCGGCTCCTCACCGCTGGCGGTCACCAGCCGGACCGTGAAGCCGCGCTGGCTCAGGTGCAGCGCGATCGAGGCGGTCAGCGAAACCGCCGCCTCGAGCGAGGAGGCGATGCCTTGGCCGCGATGGGCGGTGATGCGGTTGTCGAGGAAGAGGGTGGCCCGCGACTGCCACGGCTGCTCCTCACGCCGCACCATCAGCTCGCCGGTGCGTGCCGAGCTCGGCCAGTGCACGCGTCGCAGCTCGTCGCCGTGGCGGTACTCGCGGACGGTGACGTCCTCGGCGCTGCCCGTCGCGAAGGCGCGAGGGCGGTTGTCACCGGACCCGGTGCGGGCGCCGCCGAGCGGGATCGTGGGCAAGGGCACGGTGCGTGGCGTGACGGTGAGCGAGGACGTGGTGCGGAAGGCGCGCCCGAGCTCGACCATGCCGAACGGGTCGCTGACCCGGACCGTCATCGGGCCGATCTCGAACCGCCCGCGCACGTCGGAGCGCACCTGATAGGTGACGTGGCGGCGCCAGCCGTGCCCGATGCCCTCGAGCACGAACCGGGGTCGGGTGCCGAGCACATAGGGCACCTGGTCCTCGAGCAGCAGGACACCGGTGGGCGTGCGGCCCTCGTTGGTGAGCGCCAGCTGGACGCGGGCCGGTTGACCGGCCGCCACCAGCTCGGGGCTGACCTGGCGCACGAGGGCGAGTCGATAGCGGCCCCGTGCGATCACGAACGCGGTCGCCAGGGGCACGACGGCCAGCAGCACGCCGACGCGGGTCAGCATCGGCTGCCCGAGCACGATGGCGCAGGTGATCGCCGTGACGCCGGCCGCGAGGAAGGCCCGGCCGCGGACGGTCAGAGCTGCGAGGGCCTCACGCATGGCGGTGCACGTCAGCCGCCGTGTCCGCTGGGGACCGGGACGGCGGCCAGGAGGCTGTCGAGGATGGCGATGCTGCTGCGACCGTTCATGGCGGCCTCGACGCTGGGCAGCAGGCGGTGGGCGAGCACGGCCTGGGCCAGCAGGCGGATGTCGTCGGGGAGGACATAGTCGCGCCCCTGCATCGCGGCCTGGGCCTTGGCCGCCCGGACCAGGTGGAGCGTCGCGCGGGGCGAGGCGCCGAGGCTGAGCTCGCCCGAGCTGCGGGTGGCCGTGGTGATGGCAACGGCGTAGCGCTGGACGGGCTCGGAGACATAGACCTGACCGACGATGCCGATCAGCTTGCGGATCTCGGCGGCGTCGGTGACCGGCTCGAGGTCATCGAGCGGGCGGCCTCCGGTGTGGGAGCCGATCATGGCGATCTCGGCGGTCTCGACGGGATATCCGACCGAGACGCGCGCCATGAAGCGGTCACGCTGGGCCTCGGGCAGGGCATAGGTGCCTTCCATCTCGATCGGGTTCTGGGTCGCGACGACCATGAACGGCGCTTCGAGCTGGAAGGTCGTGTTGTCGACGGTGACCTGGCGCTCCTCCATGCACTCCAGCAGCGCGGACTGGGTCTTGGGGGAGGCTCGGTTGATCTCGTCACCGAGGACGATGTTGGCGAACACCCCGCCCGGCCGGAACTCGAACTGCCGGGTGTCCTGGTTGAAGATCGAGACCCCGGTGACGTCGGAGGGCAGCAGGTCGGGGGTGAACTGGATCCGGCGCACGGAGCAGTCGATGCTGCGGGCCAGGGCCTTGCTCAGCATGGTCTTGCCGACCCCGGGCACGTCCTCGATGAGGAGGTGGCCCTCGGCCAGCATGACGACCAGGGCCGCTGACACGACGTCGGGCTTGCCCTCGATCACGCGTTCGACGTTCTGGCGCACGCGTTGGGTGACCCTGGCCAGGGTCTCGAGGTCGGCGGCTCCCGTCACCGGAGTTCCCACGTCTGGTCCCTTCTCTCCCCACTATCACCACCAGGAAGGCGTTGAGGCCCACCGTATTCGGTCAGGGCAACATACGCGCCGCGCTACCGGTCGGTTCGACGCGGGCCATCACGATCCGGTTGCAGAACGGCCACGCTTCACGCCCGCCGTCGCCGGGTGATCGCGCCCCACGGCCCCCACTGCGCTCCACCGCACATCGCCGCAGGTCAGCGGCGTCCGTCTGCCCAGAAAGGCTCGGCACGATCGGCGATTTCGGTTGACGGTGGAGGAAAGTGGGGTATCGTGGGGCAAAGTGGTGGAAGAGGCCACACCAGGGGTCGCCGAGTGGGAGGTGCCGGATGTTCGTCGGCACCTATACGCCGAAGCTCGACGACAAGGGGCGGCTCTTCCTCCCGGCGAGGTTCAGGGACGAGCTGGAGGAGGGGCTGATGGTCACCCGTGGCCAGGAGCGCTGTCTGACGGTCTATTCCCTGTCCCAGTTCGAGCTGATGGCCCAGCGGCTGCAGGAGGCGTCCCTGACCAACAAGGGCACCCGTGACTACGTCCGGATGTTCTCGTCGGGGGCGTTCCAGGAGTCGCCGGACAAGCAGGGACGGATCACGATCGCGCCGCTCCTGCGCCAGTACGCCTCGCTCCAGAAGGACGTGGTGGTCATCGGGTCGCTCAACCACGTCGAGATCTGGGACCCGACCTCGTGGGAGAGCTACCTCGCCGAGCAGGAGCCCAAGTACGCCGACCTGTCCGAAGAGATCTTCCCGGGGATCTGATCCCCGCCCAGCATCACCCAGCACGACAGCACCACCCAGCAGCACGACAACACAAGAACGGATCCGTCAGGCGAGGTCTCGTGCCCGCGCTGCTGTCGCCGTCTGGGGCACCTTCCCCGGCTCCAGAAGGCGCGTTCCCCCAGCAGGCGCGGGCAGGGGACCTGGCCGGACGGATCCCGGATCGCAGCAGTCGGGTCATCAGCCGGGGCAACCAAC
>JAGQUE010000692.1 GCA_020438665.1 Nocardioidaceae bacterium
CGGTGAAGGCGAGCATGCCCCGCCGCCCGTCGGGCCGCTGGATGGACACCGCGGCCATCGCCGTGGTGGCAGCCCCGTGACCCTGACCGTGACCCTGACCGTGACCGTGACCGTGACCGGCGGCTGCGTCAGCATGATCGTCGTGGTCGTGGTCGGTCTCCGGGAAGGTGTCCGCCGGCACCTCGACCATCGCCAGCAGCAGGCGGGTCCCCGCCACGGCCTGGAGGGCGGCGGGAAGGGCCGCGGGTTCGGCGGCGTACGACGCCAGCGCGGCAGCGACGTCGGGATCGACCTCACCGAGGTCGGGATCGGGCACGGGCACCCGGCGATCCTCCCATCCGGAGCGATTGGCGCTCGGGCGGGTGGCCACCCGTGTGCCACCCTGGTGCCGTGGGCTACTACACCGTGAACCCGATCATGTGGGCGCTGGCGATCTCGCTGGCGACCTTCGCGGGCTGGTGGACCTTCCTGTCCTACCGCCGGCGCAACTACCGCTCCGCCCTGCGCGGGCTGGCGCTCGTGCTGCTGCCGTTCGGCTTGCTGTTCACCGGGACGCTCACCCTGCTCCTGCGGTTCGTCGACGCCACGACGCAGTGGGCGTCGCGGCTGATCTTCAGCCCGATGGTGTGGGTGGGACTGATCCTGGTCGTCGTGGGGGTGGTCCTGTTCGTCGCGGCAGGGCGGGCCCCCGACCGCTCGGACGCCGAGCCTCGGTCGCGGCGGTCTCGGCGGCAGCTGGCCGATGGCGGCGCCCCGACCCTGCCGCCTGGTGGGAAGGCCGACCCGGTGGACGCGGAGATGGCCGAGATCGAGGCCATCCTCCGCAAACGCGGGATCACCTGATGCCCCATGGCTTCGTCGACCGGAACCGGCTGTGGTCCCGGCTCGCCGCCGCCTGCCACGAGGCCGGCGACCTGGCCACGCCCCTGGCCGTCGTCGACCTCGATGCCTTCGATGCGAACGCCCGTGACCTCGCCTCACGAGCGGCCGGCACGCCCATCCGGGTCGCCTCCAAGTCGCTGCGAGCGCCCGCGTTGATCCGGCGGGCCCTCTCCGCACCCGGGTTCCGCGGCGTGCTCGCCTTCACCCTGGCCGAGGCCCTGTGGCTGCACGAGGAGGGTGTCACCGACGACCTGCTCGTCGCCTACCCCACCGTCGACCGGGCGGCCCTGGCCCGGCTGGTCGCCTCGCCGTCCGCCGCAGCCGCCATCACCGTGATGGTCGACAGCACCGCCCATCTCGACCTCGTCGACTCGGTGCGCGCCTCCAAGGCCGTCCCGATCAGGGTCGCGCTCGACATCGACGCGGGCCTGCGCCTCGGGCCGCAGCTCGTCGGCCCCAAGCGGTCGCCCCTCTATGACACCGCCGACGTCGTCACGGTGGCCGCCGCCGTCGCCGCCCGCCCCGGCTTCCAGCTCGTCGGCGTGATGACCTATGAGGGGCAGGTGGCCGGCGTCCCCGACGCCCACCCGCGACAGCGCGCCCGGTCGCTCGTCGTACGCCGCCTCAAGAGAGCGTCGCTGGCGCAGCTCGCCGTACGCCGCCGTGAGCTTGCCGACGCGCTCGCCGACGCCGTGGGACCGGAGGTGCTGCGGCTGTGGAACGCCGGTGGCTCCGGGTCCGTGGCCGAGTCGGCCGCCGACCCCATCGTGACGGAGGTGTCGGCGGGGTCGGGGTTGCTCGTCCCGGCGCTGTTCGACCACTACGAGTCGTTCGAGCCGCGGCCGGCGGCCTATGTCGGGTTGCCCGTGACCCGCAAGCCCACGCCGACGATCGCGACCCTCCACGGCGGCGGGCTGGTGGCCTCCGGGCCGGCGGGGGCCGACCGGCTTCCCGTGCCGTGGGCCCCCCCGGGGCTCCACCTGACCGCGCTCGAGGGTGCCGGGGAGGTCCAGACGCCGGTCACCGGCCACCCGGCGGCGCTGCTTCGGGTCGGTGACCTCGTCTGGTTCCGGCACGCCAAGTCCGGCGAGCCGTTCGAACACGTCAACGACGTACGGCTGCTCGCCGGTGACTCCTTCGTCGACACCGTGCCCACCTACCGGGGGCTCGGCCTTGCCTTCTGACCCCGGAAGCATGGCGAGCGCCGTCGCGACGGTCGCGGAGACGGTGTGCCGGCGCTGCTTCGACAGCTCTCCCACTCTCGGGACGGGCCGG
>JAGQUE010000693.1 GCA_020438665.1 Nocardioidaceae bacterium
TGACTGCACCCGGAGAAGACCTGGTTCGACGCTCGAGGACGCGGGTTCGATTCCCGCCAGCTCCACCAGCACGGCTTGGGCCGGACGTCGTCGACGTCCGGCCCTTGCCATCCCGCCCGGGCGCTACTTCGTGAAGCGGAAGTAGCGATAGCCGCTCTTCGCCGCGAGGTTCTCCGCGTCGCCGCCCCACAGGGTCCGCACGCGGAGGTCCTTGCCGCGCAGTGCGGCCGTGGCCTTGATCTTGGCGGTCCGTTTGCTCTGCGCGTTGAGCGTCATGCAGGCGGAGGTGGTCTGCGGCTTCCATCGACCGCTCAGGTGAGCCTCGACGCGGAACCGGACGCAGTCTCCGGCGTGGCTCGGCTTCACCAGGGCCTGCACCGTCGCCGACCCCCTGGCCGGGAAGGTCGCGAAGCGACCCCGGTGACCGGTCGCGCCCGTCAGCTTGTTCGACACGGCAGCACGAACCCTGACCGTCGTGCTGGTCGATGCGCTGTGGTGGCTGTCGTCGCCGGCCCAGGTCACCGTGAACGTCGTCGTGCGCTGGACCCTCATCGTCGTGGCGATCTGACCCCCGACCGCGTCGCCCACCACGAGCTCGTGGTCGGTCCCGCCGACTTCCTGTGCGGAGATAGTGAGCTCGAGGGTGCTCGAGGCCACGGCGAGGCGGCCGACCACCGTGGCCGTCGCTCCGAAGTCATAGGTCGAGCGGTCGGTCGTCGCCGTGACGGTCGGGGTCGGGACGATGTGCAGCTGCCGGTCGTTCGTGACCGCATAGAGGTTGTCGCTGGAGAACGCCAGCCCTCCTGCGGCGACCCCGGCGGACCCCGTGACCAGGTCATAGCTGGCCAGGGGCGTGGCCGAGCCGGGCAGGAACATGAGCACGTCAGGATGCCAGTCATATCCGGCGGCCACGACGCCATCGGGGTTGATGGCGACGGCGCTGGGCCAGGCCGTCCCGCTGGCGCCATACCAGTCCGCGATGCTGAGGTCGCTCAGGTTGAAGACCTGGTGCCAGTGGTCGGACTCCTGGCCGGACACGACGACGATCTGCGACCCGTCGGGTGTGAACGCCGCGTCCTCCGCGCCGGAGCCGAACGCATAGTGAGACGCACTCAGGGTGAGCGTGGGCGTGGCGCCGGCACCGGTGGTGTAGCGGTAGAGCGTCGCCGGCAACCGGTAGGCGCCATAGCTGATGAGGGTGTCGGGCTGCGCCGGGCTGGCATAGACACGCGGCACGTACCCCTGGGCGAACATCGTTACCGAGGAGTCGCTGGGATCCAGGGCACCGATCTGTCCGTTGGTGCCGGTGTCGCAGATCGACCCGAACCAGACGAGCCCCGAGGTGACCGCGGCGCTCTCTGGGCACACATCGCTCGCGGTGGCGTAGGGGGTCACGGCCAGGGTGCTGGTGTCAACCGCGAGAACAGCATGGCTGCTGGGGGCGGCCGCCCAGAGCTCGGCCCCATCCGGGGAAAGGGTCATCCCAGCGGCACCGGTGGTCCCCGCGACAGTGGTGACAACCGACCCCGCGAGGTCGGTGACCACGATCGCTCCGCTGGCGCCCTGGCTGATGAAGACGTGGTCGTTGCCTTCGTCGACGACGATGTCGTGGAACCCGCTCAGGCCGACGTCGATGCCCGCGGCGTGCGCCGGTGCAGGTGGGTCGAGGGCGGTGAGGACGAGCAGGGCTCCGACGAGCGCGACGATGCTCCGGGAAGGCACAACTACCTCCACTGTGTCTGACGGCTGATGTGCATGCTAGGCGGACGCTGCGGCGTGGCTTGCCCCGGCCCACTCACCAGCCGTTCGAGTGAGGCTTCCGGCGGCGTCGACGCCAGGCCCAGACGCCACCGGTGACCACCTTGCGCGGCGATCCGCTGGCCATGGCCTCGACGCGGAGGCGGCACGCCGAGCTCTGCGGGCCGAGGGCGGCCCTGCGACGAGGCCCCGGGCCGTAGCCCGGGGCCTCGCGTCATGCCGTGGTGCGGTGGATCAGGAGCAGAGCCTCACCGAGGTCGGGAGCTGGCTCTTGAACGACGTCCGCTTGGCGGAGTTGTCCAGCGTCCAGTCGCCGACCGAGTTCGCCGAGGAGTCGTAGTAGGAGAAGCCGGCTCCGCCGTACGACACCATCTGCTTGTAGCTGCGGGCGATCCAGTCGGGGTCGACCGCGGTGGCCAGGGTGGTCTGGCCGGTCTCGCCGAGCGCGAACGCCGTGCCGTGAGCCTGGGACCAGGCCGCCATCTTGGCGAAGTAGGGTCCGAGGTCCAGGGTCTTGGTGTTGAGGACGCCGTCGCCGTCCCGATCGGTGCCGTAGTCGTTGTAGGCGTCGATCGCGAGCACGTCGATGTTGGCATCGCCGGGCCACTTGGTCGCGACCGTGTCCTTGCCGGCGCCGTAGGTGTTCCAACCGCTGTAGATCACGGTGTAGGCCACGTTGTCGGTCCGCGCGTGGACGATCGGCGCGATCTTGGCCTGCATCTGGGTCCACAGCGCCATGTCACCGTCGCCTTCGGGCTCGTGGTGCACGGCCAGCCACACCGGGCCGTCGACGGTTGCCAGACCGTCGGCCAACTGGGTGGACCAGGAGTCGCCCTTCCCGGCGGCCATGTCGGCCCAGCTCAGCGGCTCCTTGAAGCTGATCCACGGAAGCCGTCCTGCGGCCAGGTCCGCCTTGGCCTGCTTCACCGCACCGGCGATGTTGCCGGACTGGAAGTAGGTGCGGTGGATCGGCAGCGTCTGACCCAGCTGGGTCTCCCGCGTGCCGAGGTCGCTGGTCCCGTTGACGGCTGCACCCAGATAGGTCTTGCCCGCGGGCGGGATCCCCATCGGGTCGTTCACGCACTGACTGGCAGGAGGCGTGGGCGTGGGGGTGGGCGTCGGCGTCGGCGTGGGGGTCGG
>JAGQUE010000694.1:0-1046 GCA_020438665.1 Nocardioidaceae bacterium
GGCGGGTCAGCGACCGTGGCGAGGATCGACCTCAGCCGGCTCGAAGCAGTCATGGTCTGTGTCAGCTGATCGCGCAGCGCGACCAGGGGGTGAGGTGCCGGGTCTGGGCCGGCGGTTGCCGAGGTGTTCGCGGACGGGTTCATCGGGTGCTCCTCCTGAGATGTGGTCTCTGCTCCGAAGAAGCAACCGCCCCCGGGCTGGATCGGACAGCCGCGCCGAAATGTCTCGCGGAACCTGCCCCAGCAGGCGGCGGGGGAGCGCGGGGCTTCCCTCTAGGCGCCTGGTCGTCAACACTTGCTGGGCATGGACGACGACGCGGCGCTGTGTGCCTGGCCCGTGGCGACCGCAGCGTCCGCATGGCATCGTGCGAAGGCGGACACCGAGGCCTACCGACGGCTGGTCGTCTCTTCCGCCCAATGGGACGCGTACGTCGCCCCGCCGCTCGACGGCGGAAACCCGCCCGAGGCGAGTGACCTGGTGCTACAGCTTCGCAGGGCGGCACGGCAAGCCCTTCCCGTGATGGACGACCAAGCGGCCGAGCTTGCATGGCGGGTCGCCGAGACCGCGTCCGCGTGGCTCCATCAGCCCACCGATCCGGAGACCTACCGTCGATTCGTCGCCGCGATCGGCGCATGGGATGCGTACGCCGCCCCACAACTCGGGGAACCTGTCGAGGAGCTGCTCGACCAACTCGGTGAGGACTCTCCACCCGTCGCAGTGGGAGAGATCATGGCCGAGGTTGCGACGAGGATCGGCGCACCCGCGCACCGAGATCTCTGAGGCTCACCCAACTGACTCTCAGGCTTCAAGAGGATCCCCTCCGGTCAGAGCAGGCTCCCTGACCGCCGGACTTCTTGCCACTGGTCCTTGCTGATCGGTAGGTGCCAGGTGTGCGAGAACCACGGCACGAACTCGACGCCGCGGCTGACCAGCGCGTCAACGTCCAGGCCACCGATCCCGGCAGTCACCGCGGCGACGTCGTCGGCGCTCTCTCCGGCCGCGTCCGCGGCACGAAGACGATGGCGGTAGGGGTGCCACTGGTCTCG
>JAGQUE010000694.1:1268-1938 GCA_020438665.1 Nocardioidaceae bacterium
GACTCGCGGGACGGGTGCTGTTGGTCGGCGTGGCGGCCGGCGAAGATCTCGGCGAGATCGTCGATCGATGTCTCGAACGCGCCTTCGGTGCGATTGTCGAGCCAGGAGAACAGCGCGTAATAGATGCTGCGAAGCCGGTCCGGTGGATCCCCATACGGTTTCACGCGCAGACGGTGGACTTCGCCCGGCGCGTACCCTTTGAGCTGCTCGGCGAGCTCGTCGCGAGCGACTTGCAGCTTCCGCTCGAGGTGCGCGTCGTTGCTCAGGGCGACGTCGTCGACCCACCATCGTCCCGGTCCGGGCTCGGTTCGTGGGAGTTCGCGCGCCATCTCGGTTCTGGACCAGCGTCCCGCCTCGAAGTCGGCGCGGGTGGCCAGTGGCTGCTGGACCTGGGCGTCGATCGTCGCCTGGATCTGGTCGCTGAACGTCATCCGCAGCGCGGTGGTGAGGTCAAGGATCTCGTCGACGGCGAGGATCGTTTGCCGCATCTGCATCAGGCCGCGCACAGCTGCCGGCGCGATGCCCAGGTTAGGCCCGAGGGTCCCGGCGGCCTCACCGAGTTCGAGCCGCCTGCCGTCGACCTGTGGCGGGTTCCGGTCCCACGAGTGCCACCAGCGCCACGCGATGACGGCAAAGTTGACGGCGACCGCGACGGGGAAGGACCCGACAA
>JAGQUE010000695.1 GCA_020438665.1 Nocardioidaceae bacterium
GGGCGCTCGACCTTGATCACCTCGGCGCCCAGGTCGGCCAGCGTCATGGTGGCCAGCGGCCCGGCCAGCACCCGGCTGAAGTCGGCGACCAGCAGCCCGTCGAGGGGACCGGTCACGAGCGCGACCCGTCGACGCGGCGCGGCAGGCCCCAGGGGTTGGCCTCGCGGAGAGCCGGCGGCAGCGCGCCGTCGGGCACGCTCTGCCAGGTCACCGGTCGGGTGAACCGGTCGAGCGCGGCGGCGCCGACCGAGGTGGTCTGCGGCGCGGTGGTGGCGGGCCACGGGCCGCCGTGCTGCTGGGCCCAGGTGAAGGCGACGCCCGTCGGCCAGTCGTCGACCATGACGCGGCCGACGATCGGCGCGAGGGCCCCGATCAGGTCGCCGAGCTCCGGATCGTCGGCACCGGCGGCCTGGACGCTGCCCGCCAGGGCCCCGTGGAGTACGCCGAGCACGCGGCCGAGCTCGGCGCGGTCGGCATATTCGGCGACGAGCGCCACCGGCCCGAAGCACTCCTCGACCAGCGGCGACCCCTCGACGAGGAGCGCGGCGTCGACGCCGAGGACGGTCGCCTCGGCGGCCCACCCGGTACCCGGGGCCTGCACGCGTGCCAGCACCCGGGCTCCGGCGGCGACGAGGCCCGAGATCCCGTCGGCATAGGCGGCCGCGATGCCCTCGGTGAGGAGCCATCCAGTGGGCGCGGCCTCGGCGAGGGCGGCGGCGACGCGGGCGGGGATGTCGTGTCCAGCAGGCACCAGCAGCAGCCCGGGTTTGGTGCAGAACTGTCCCATCCCCAAGGTGAACGACCCGACGAACCCGGCGGCGACGGTCTCGGCACGGTCGGCGGCGGCGGTGGTCATGACGACGGGGTTGATGGTGCCCATCTCGGCATAGACCGGGATGGGGAGCGGGCGCTCCAGCGCCTGCCGCCACAGCGCCATGCCGCCGCGCTGGGAGCCGGTGAACGCGACGGCCGCGATCTCGGGGGCGGCGACGAGCGCCGAGCCGGCCTCGAAACCGGACAACAGCGCGAAGGTACCCCCCGGCGCCCCGGCGGCCGTGAGCGCGCGGGACGCGGCGTCGGCGAGCAGGCGGCTGGTGCTGGGGTGGGCGGGGTGGGCCTTGACCACCACCGGGCAGCCCGCCGCCAGCGCCGAGCCGGTGTCGTTGCCGAGCACCCCGAAGCCGAACGGGAAGTTGCTGGCCCCGAGGACACCGACGGGCCCGAGCGGGACCCGGAGCCGGCGCAGGTCGGCCGAGGCCGCGGTCGCGTGGTCGATGGTCGCGCCGAGCCAGGAGCCCTCCGCGGCGACGTCGCCATAGAAGCGCAGCTGGTTGGCGCAGCGGGCGAGCTCGCCGGTCAGCCGCACCTCGCCGAGGCCGGTCTCCCGGTCGGCCGCCGCCACGAGCGCCGCGGCGGTCTGGGGCACCTCGAGTGCATCGGCGACGGCGTGCAGCCACGTCCGCCGTACGGCGGGCGGCGCGGCGGCCACCTCGGCGGCCGCGGCCCGGGCGGCCGCGAGCACGTCGCGCACCTCGGTGGCGTCACTGACCGGCAGCACCTCGAGCCGGATCCCGGTGCGGGCCTCGAGGCTGGTGTCGACCGACATCGGCACTCCCTTCGTCTCACCTGCAGGCTAGGCGTTCACGGCGCGTCACGAGCACTACAGTTCGTCCTATGTCCGAGGAACAATCTGCCGATCTGGACACCACTGCACCCGACCCTCGCGAGCACGTCTCGCTCGCCTGGCTGCTCGAGCGTCGCGAGCTCGACCTGCTGGCGCACCACCTGCCCGACCCCGGCGCACCCCTGGAGTGGGCCCATGCTATCGAGGTCGACGACCCGTCGCCGTGGCTCCACGGGCCGGGGCTGGTGCTGACCACGGGCATGCGGCTCCCCCGCAACCGGCTCGGTCAGGAGGCCTATGTGGAGCGTCTCGCCTTGGCCGGGGCGACCGCGCTGGGGCTGGGGACCGGGCTGCGACTGGCCGCCGTCCCCTTCGGCGTGGCGGCGGCGTGCCGGGAGCACGACCTGGCGCTGCTGGAGGTCCCCTTCGCAACACCGTTCCTCGCCGTCGAGCGCGCGGTCACCGACCGCCTCGCCGAGCTGCGTCGCCAGCGGCTGCTCGACACGCTCGCCGACCAGCAGCGCCTCACCCGGGCCGTGCTGCGCACCGGCCTGGCCGGGCTGGCGCGGGCGCTCGCCACCTCCGTGGACGCCACCGTGGTCATCGTCGGCGTGGACGGCTCGCTGATCACCTCCTCGGGCGGGCCGCTGCGGGTCGAGGAGGTCCTGGCCGAGGAGGTCCTCGCCGAGGTGGCGGGCCGACGCCCGGGCACTGTCCGGGTCACCGACCCCGGGCGGGTGCTCGAGATCCAGCCGATCGGCGGGAGCCCCCGGGAGCCGGTCGGCTGGCTCGCGCTGGCCTCCGCCGGCGCGCTGAGCGCCCCCGAGCGGCTGCTCGTCAGCCATGCCGTCTCGGTCGCCACCGTCGAGCTGGCCCGCCCCGCCGACGGCCCCGACCCCGCGCTGGGTGCCGCCGTGCTCGAGGCTCTCCTCGGCGGCCGGCCGATCGCGCCCGAGGCCGCCCTGGCCGCCCGGGGTCTCGACCCGGCCGGGCCCTTGGTGCTGACGGCGGTTCGTGCCGGCCGTCCTGAGACGCTCGATCGGCTGCTTCCCTCCCTTCGTCGCCTCGGCCCCCTCCTGGACCGAGGCCCCGACGACGCGCCGTCGACGCGTCTGCTGCTCACGGGACCGGCCGGGGCGCGGTCGGTGCTGGCGGCGCTGCCCGCCGACCTCGCCGCGGTGACCGGACCACCGGCCGCCTGGCCCGACCTGGGGCGGCTGGTGGCGCCGCTGCTGCGCTCGCTCGAGTCCGCCCCGCCGGGTGCGCGCATCACCCTGCCCGAGTCACCGGTCGACCGGGTGCTGGCCGACCCGGTGCTCGCCTCCGCCGCAGCGCCGTGGGTCGCCGCGCTGGCGGCGTACGACGGTGCCCACGGCAGCGACCTGGTGGCAAGCCTGCGCACCTTCCTCACCCACCACGGCGCCTGGGACCCGGCGGCGCAGCGGCTGGGCGTCCACCGCCACACCCTGCGACACCGCGTCGAGCGGGCCGCCGACGTGGCCGGGTTCGACCTCGACGACGCGAGCCACCGGGCGCTGCTGCTGCTGACCCTGGGCGCTGCGGACGCCCGACCCGTCGAGACGACTGGCGGGCCCGGGCCGCCCTGATCGACGTCGGCTGATAGCGCGTTCCCTGGTCCGGCGCCTACGATCCACTGATCCGAGTGGCTCGGGGCACCGGATCGGGGGTTTGGTCCTTCAACGCCGAGTCACGTGGGGTGGTCGCTTT
>JAGQUE010000696.1 GCA_020438665.1 Nocardioidaceae bacterium
GGCGCGATCTTCTCCTCGGCCAGCTGGCGCACGACCTGGCGCAGCGTCTGGTGTTCTTCGGGAAGCGCGAACAGCGGGGCATCGACCATGGTTTCGAGTCTACGAACGGCGATCCGCTGACTAACGTGGGGGCCATGAAGACCAACTGGCACGACCCGGAGGCGATCGCACTCATGCTCGACGAGTGCGAGACGTGGGCCGTCGTCGGGCTGTCCGGCAACCCCGCCAGGACCGCCTATGAGATCGCCTCGCTGCTCCAGTCCCGCGGCAAGCGGATCGTCCCGATCCACCCGTCGGCCCCCGTCGTGCTGGGCGAGCAGGGCTATGCCTCGCTCGCCGATGTGCCGTTCCCGATCGACGTCGTCGACGTGTTCCGCCGGTCGGAGTCGGCGGGCGAGTTCGCCGACCAGGCCGTCGTCGTGGGGGCGCGCGGCGTCTGGTTCCAGCTCGGGGTGATCGACGAAGCGGCGTTCGAGCGCACCCGCGCCGCCGGGGTCCCCATGGTCATGGACACCTGCCCTGCCATCGAGTGGCGCCGCCGGTGAGGAAGTGGGCCGCGGTCGCGGTCGTCGCCGCGATCGCCCTGGCCGGGGTCGTGCTCGTGGGCATCAAGGCGCTGAACTACTTCGACCGTCACCACACCGTCGACCCCACGACCCCGCTGGCCGACCAGTGCGACGAGGTGCCGGAGGGGGCCGAGCGGGTCACCTTCACCGGCGATGACGGCGAGACCCTGGGGGCCGCCGTCGTGGGGCCGGCCGACGCCACCGTCGGCGTCGTTCTGCGCCAGGGTGCCTCGCAGACGATCTGCGAGTGGCTGCCCTGGGCCGCCGACGTCGCTGCGGCCACCGGTGACCGGGTGCTCCTGTTCGACCGCCGGGGCCGCGGCTCCTCCCCCGCCGACGGAGGCAACCTGTCCGCGGAGCCGGGTGACACCCTCAAGGCGGTCCAGCTGCTCCGCGACCAGGGCGCCCTCGACGTGGCGCTGGTGGCCTCCTCGATGGGCAACTCGATCATGTTCGCCGCCGTCCCCGACGTCTCGCCGCCGCCGTGCGCCGTCGTCTCGATC
The DNA here is from genome assembly GCA_020438665.1 of Nocardioidaceae bacterium. The sequence continues at coordinate 1,070 of JAGQUE010000696.1, forward strand.
TCGCCGGTGCTGACGTCCAGAGACTCCCACGGCCTCGTCGACGGCTCGACGTTGCGAGGCCTGCCGCCCAACCTCTGGGTGACCTATGAGACGGGCAACGGCAGCATCGTCACCAGTGCCCAGCTGATCGCCAGCCGGGCCGATCACCAGGACCTGCCGGCCGTGCACGAGCTCGGGGTCGACACCTCCGACCACTCGCGCCAGCTCATCCTCAAGCATCCGGAGGCCGCGGCGTTCGTGACCGAGGCGATCGAGTCCTGCTCGTGAGCCGGCCGGGCACCGACCTGGTGATCCCGCCGGGGCCGGGCACGCCGCTCGGGCTGGTGCTGCCCGCGACCGAGCTGGTCGAACGGTTCTCCCGGTCCTCCGGCCCCGGCGGCCAGTCGGTCAACACCACCGACAGTCGGGTCGAGCTCGACTTTGACGTCGCGACGTCGGCAGCGCTCAGCGAGGCGCAGCGGCAGCGGGCGCTGGCCCGGCTCGCCTCGCGGCTCGTCGACGGCCGGCTGGTGGTCGTCGCCACGGAGCACCGCTCCCAGCACCGCAACCGCGTCGCGGCGCGTGAGCGGCTGGCCGTGATCCTGCGCGCCGCCCTCGTCCCGCCGGCTCCACCGCGACGGCCGACGAAGCCGTCCCGCGGTGCCCGGGAGCGTCGGCTGACCGACAAGCGGCAGCGCAGCCAGACCAAGGCGCTGCGGCGTCGGGTCCGCGACGACTGATCAGACGACTGATCAGCAGCGCCGGTCGGCGACGAGCCGGCCCATGGCCTCATCGGCCATGGCTCTCAGCTCCGCCTGGACCCGCGGCTCGACGTCGACACCACCGAGGTCACTCATCATGCTGGCCGGTTCACCGGACATGGCCGCGGTGAGAACGGCGGCGGCGAGGTAGGACCCGGCCGGTGCGGCATGGTTGCCGTCGTCGGACAGGAGGACGAGATCGGGGTCGTGGCGCAGCGCGATCCGGAACGACTCCGGGACCGGGGGCAGGCAGGCTGGCTCGTGGGCCGCGATGCGGCCATAGGTCCGCAGGATGAGGGCGGTCTCGTCGATGCCGCGGCGCGCCCACTCGGCATAGAGCACCGGCGTCGCGCCCTGAGCCCGCGCGAGTCGGACCAGCTTCTCCGCGGCGGTCGTCGGGTAGTGGCAGCAGCCGCTCAGGCTGTAGTTCTGGGCCTGGAGCACCACGAAGTCCCACGGCTGCGAGGCGATCGCGTCGAGGGTCGCCGGGTCGTCACCGCGGTCGTCGAGGTGGAGTGACCCCGGGCCGAGCACGGCCCGCACGTCGGCGGCCGGGTCCAGCGAGCGCCACAGCCCCTCCACCGTGCCCGGAACGTCGTTGCGGGCGGTGTGGCTGTTGCCGAGGAACAGGATCCGGACCGCCCCGTCCGGCCCCGGTTCCTGTGCCGGATCGGGCGCGGACGCGTCGCTCGAGGTCGCGCTCGGCCTGGTCGACGAGGTTTCGACCGGGCCGGCACCCTCCGAGCACGCCCCCTGCAGCGGAGCGACCATCAGGAGCCCGATGGTGGCCGCCGTTCGCCGCCACCGTCGTCGCCGCGTGCCCATCCGCCGCACGATGCCCGACGCGGGTCGCCTCGGGAAGCGCAGCAGCGTCACGATGCGGTCACGGCACGCGGCGGGTCACGGCACGCGGCGGCTCAGCCGACAGTGACGGGGTCGCCAGCAGGTTCGCCGACGGACGCCTGGGCGACCTCGTCCTGCGGGTCGGGCTGCGTGTCCTGCGCCGAACCGCCGCGTCGGCCGAGTGCGATGGCGGTGGCGGCAGCCGCGCCGCCGAGCCCGAGACCGGCCAACGCCCATCCGGGACCCCACTCGCGGCGACCGGCCAGCGCATCGACCGACAGGTCGCCCGGCCCGGCGTCGATCAAGGCGGTGAGCGCGGCGATGAGGACGGCGTTGTACTCCCAGCCGCCCTGGGTCACCCATGGACCCTTGGGGCGGTGCACCTTGTGGATGGCTGTCGCCATCGTGCCGATCAGGCTGGCGGCTGCCAACGGGGTCGCGGCGCCCAGCATCAGCATCGTGCCGCCGGCCGTCTCGCTCACCCCGGCCGCGATCGCGTTGGCGCGGGTGGGCCGCATGTCGAGCGCGCCCATCATCTGCTCGGTGCCGCCGAGCCCCGGTCCGTCGAACCAGCCGAAGAGCTTCTGGGTGCCGTGCCCGATGAACAGTCCACCGATGACCGCGCGGGCCGCGAGTCGTCCGATCTGCATGTCCAAGACCTCCTTGAGGGGAAGGCCAGGGAGTACCCCCGAGCCGGCCTCGACAAGCATCGACAGGACCGGTGCGGCGCGGCCGGACTCGCCTACGCTGGGCCGGTGCTGACGTCGGGACTGGTCAACGTGTTCACCCACGACATCCAGCGGTCGCTGGACTTCTACCAGGGCACACTCGGGCTCTCCGAGACGTTCCGCGCGCCGCGAGAGGGGGTCCCGGAGCACGTCGAGATGGCGGCCGGCGGGTTCGTGGTGGCCATCTCGTCCGCCGAGGCGGCGCTGCGCGTCCACGGTCTCGAGGTCGAGGTCGGGCGACCGGCGATGACGCTGGTGTTCTGGGTCGACGACGTCGACGAGACCCACGCCGCCGCGGTGGCGGCCGGGGCGCCGTCGGTCACGGCGCCGTACGACGCCGGCAACGACAACCGCAACGCCGTCGTCCGTGATCCCGACGGCACGCTCGTCGAGTTCGTCGCCCAGCGGACCTGAGCCTGAGGCCTTCGGCCTCGGCGACGTTCAGGCCTCGTCGTCGTCCTCGTCGGCCGGGCTTCGCCGTCCAGAGCGAGTCCTCCATCAGGTGCCCCGGGACTGACTGCTCCAGCGTCTCCAGGTCACACCCGGTGTTGAGGCACACGTCCTTGGCCAAGAGCATGCTGTCCCTACCCGACAGCAACGGCTGGGGTCGTGGCTCTCGTCCACCACATCTTGTTGGCACCGCCATGAGGCACCGGCCCGGGTCAACCGCGTGCTTGGCCGGGACGGGCATGCCGATGGCCCCGCCGGATGGGTCGGTGGCGGGGTCTCGGGGCAGGGTCGCTAGGCGTGGGGCGGGTCGGTCCCGCCTGGTCCGTCGCCGGTCGTGTCGGTGTGGCAGGCGGGGACGGCACGGAGCCCAGGCGGGGTCACATCAACGGTGCCGGAATGGTCGCGGAGGAACACGTAGCCATGCGGGCTGGTCCAGACGTAGACCCCGGGTTCG
>JAGQUE010000085.1 GCA_020438665.1 Nocardioidaceae bacterium
TCGCCCACGACCTCGCCGTGGTGCGTCACTTCTGCCCCGAGGTGGCGGTGATGTACCTCGGCAAGATCGTCGAGGTCGGTGACCGCGAGACGATCTATCTGCGGCCGCACCACCCCTATACCCAGGCGCTGCTCAGCGCCGTCCCCGACGTGCGCCAGGCGGCGATCGGTGGCCGTCGTGAGCGGATCCGGCTCGAGGGCGACGTCCCCAGCCCCATCAACCCGCCGTCCGGCTGCCGGTTCCGCACCCGCTGCGCGATCGCCAAGGAGATCTGTGCCCGGGCCGAGCCGCCGCTGCTCCAGGTCGGGCCGACCCACAAGGTGGCCTGCCACTTCCCGGGCGAGCTCGGCCAGCACCCGGCGGCGCCGGTGACGACGGGGCTGCTCGCGGTGGACGAGAGCGGCAGTCCAGTCGCCGGCAGCACGCCCACGACGCCGCCCAACGTGCCCGGCTTCGCCGCCGAGTGGTACGACCTCGGCCGCCGTCAGATGGTGTCGGGCTGAACCCTCGCGACACTCGCGGGGCCGCCTTCGAAGGCAGGCCCTAGGGTTGACCCTCGTGGACGGTCTGTTCGACATCCCGCAGGCATCGGGGCGGGGCGGTGGGTCCCTGTCGGCGACCTCCCACGCGGCGGCACCGCTGGCGGTGCGGATGCGGCCGCGCACCCTTGACGAGCTGGTCGGCCAGTCGCAGCTGCGGGCCCCGGGGTCCCCGTTGCGGCAGCTCGTGGAGGGCGACCAGTCGATGTCGCTGCTGCTCTGGGGGCCCCCGGGCACGGGCAAGACCACGATCGCCGCGATCGTCAGCAACCAGACCGACCGGCGCTTCGTCGAGGTGTCGGCCGTGGCGGCCGGCGTCAAGGAGGTGCGCGCGGCCATCGACGCCGCGCGGGCCGAGCTCGTCGCCACCGGTCGCGAGACGGTGTTGTTCGTCGACGAGGTCCACCGCTTCACCAAGGCCCAGCAGGACGCCCTGCTGCCCGGCGTCGAGAACCGCTGGGTCACGCTCGTGGCCGCCACGACCGAGAACCCGTTCTTCTCCGTCATCTCACCGCTGCTGTCGCGCAGCCTGCTGCTGCGGCTGGAGTCGCTGACCGACGGCGACGTTCGTGAGGTGGTGGCCCAGGCGCTGGCCGATGAGCGGGGCCTCGCCGGCGAGCTGGCGCTGGCGGACGACGCCCGTGAGCACCTGGTCCGGCTGGCCGGCGGCGACGCGCGTCGAGCGCTGACCTATCTGGAGGCAGCGGCCGGGGCGGCCCGCAGCAAGGGCCAGGCCGAGATCGACCTGGCGACGGCCGAGACGGCGGTCGACCAGGCCGCCGTCCGCTATGACCGGCAGGGCGATCAGCACTACGACGTGATCAGCGCCTTCATCAAGTCGATCCGGGGATCCGACGCCGATGCGGCGCTCCACTACCTCGCTCGGATGATCGAGGCGGGGGAGGACCCGAGGTTCATCGCGCGCCGGCTGGTGATCCTGGCCAGCGAGGACATCGGGCTGGCCGACCCGTCCGCGCTGACCACCGCGGTGGCGGCCGCCCAGGCGGTCCAGCTCATCGGGATGCCCGAGGGGCGGCTCAACCTCGCGCAGGCGACGATCGCGCTGGCCGTTGCCCCCAAGTCCAACGCGGTGATCAAGGCTGTCGACGCGGCCATCGCCGACGTGCGTGCCGGCAAGATCGGCGCGGTCCCCTCCCACCTGCGCGACGCCCACTATCCCGGGGCCGACAAGCTCGGCCACGGCTCGACCTACCTCTACAGCCACGACGCCCCGTTCGGGATCGCCGAGCAGCAGTACGCCCCCGAGGTCGTCGGCGACGCCGCCTACTACCAGCCGACGGCGCTGGGAGCCGAGGCCGCGGTCAAGGAGAGGTGGGAGCGGATCCGTCGTCTGGTCCGCGGTGAGGGCACCGGGCGCGACGGTTCGAAAGGATAGGGTTCGGCGTGATGCAGCACTGGATCCTGCCCGTCCTCGCGACCCTCCTGGGCGTCGTGGTGCTGCTGCTCGCCCTGGCCCTGCTCACGAGCCGGCGCAGTGCGCGCGAGGCACTGGCCGCGGCCAACAGCGAGACCGACGAGCTGCGTGACCGGGTCACCGGGATCGAGGCCCGGCTGGCCGCCCCGCCGCCCTCGGTGACCCCGGATCCCACGCCCTATGTCATCACCGACCTCGGGGAGCAGGTCGACGACCCGGCCGGCGTGCCTGCGGTCCCGAGCCGGATCGACGGTCGCCTGTTCGCCGACATCGTGCTCCGCGAGAGCGTGGTCAAGGGCGCGTCGCTGGTGCACGGCGTACGCCGGGCGCTCGAGCCCGAGAACCGGTTCCGGATGCGCTACACGTTCCGCCGCGAGGTCAAGCGTGCCCGCAAGCAGCGCCGCGCCGAGGAGCGGGCGGCCCGCCGCCTGCTCGGCCGCCGCCGCGCCGCCCAGGAGGACGTGGCATGACCACCCCACGACGCTGCTCGCTGCGCTCGCACCGCCGAGGGGACCCCGCATGAAGCGCGGTTTCTGGTTCCTGGCCGGCGCCGGGGCCGGTGTCTATGCCATGACCAAGGCGCGCCGCGTCGCCGAGGCGTTCACCGTCGAGGGCGTCCGCGACCGGGTCAGCGGCGCCGCGGCGGCCGCCAGGATCTTCCGCGACGAGATGGTCGCGGGGCAGCAGGAGAAGGAATCCGAGTTGCGTGAACGGCTGGGTCTGGTGCCTCATGGGATGCCGGAGCTGACCGCGGCGGGCGGCCAGCCGGCCGGGCCCCGCCGGATCGACCCGACCCGCCGGGTCGACGAGATCGACCCGACCCACACGTTCGAGCAGGAAGGCACCAGCTGATGGACACCGCGGAGATCCGCCGCCGGTTCGTGGCCCACTTCGAGGCCAACGGACACACGGTGGTGCCTTCGGCCTCCCTGTTGCTGGACGACCCGACGCTGTTGTTCGTCAACGCCGGGATGGTGCCGTTCAAGCCCTATTTCCTCGGCCAGGAGCGGCCGCCCTATCCGCGCGCCACCAGCGTGCAGAAGTGCGTGCGCACCCTCGACATCGAAGAGGTCGGCAAGACCACCCGCCACGGCACCTTCTTCCAGATGTGCGGCAACTTCTCCTTCGGCGACTACTTCAAGGAGGGGGCGATCCGCCTCGCCTGGGAGCTGGTCACCAAGAGCCAGGCCGACGGTGGCTATGGCTTCGACGAGGCCAAGCTCTATGCCTCGGTCTATGAGGACGACGACGAGGCCGTCGAGCTGTGGAAGCGGGAGGCGGGCCTGCCCGAGGACCGCATCATCCGGCTCGGCAAGAAGGACAACTACTGGAACATGGGCGTCCCCGGCCCCGGTGGCCCGTGCTCGGAGATCCTGATCGACCGTGGCCCCGAGTTCGGCGCCGAGCGCGACTGGGAGGCCGGCGACCGCTACATGGAGTTCTGGAACCTCGTGTTCATGCAGGACTCCCTGTCCGCGGTGCGCGCCAAGGATGACTTCGACATCGAGGGCTCGCTGCCCGCCAAGAACATCGACACCGGCCTCGGCCTGGAGCGGGTGGCCTACCTGCTCCAGGGCAAGGACAACATGTATGAGATCGACGAGATGTTCCCCGTCATCCAGCGGGCCGAGGAGCTCTCGGGCAGGCGCTACGGCGCCGACCACGGCGACGACGTACGGTTCCGGGTCGTCGCCGACCACGTGCGCAGCGCGATGATGCTCATCGGCGACGGCGTCACGCCCGGCAACGAGGCGCGCGGCTATGTCCTGCGTCGCCTGCTGCGTCGCGCCGTCCGCTCGATGCGGCTGCTGGGCTGCGAGGACCGCGTGCTGCCCGAGCTCTTCCCGGTCAGCCGCGACAAGATGCAGCTCGGCTACCCCGAGCTGGCGCGCGACTGGGAGCGGATCTCGACGGTCGCCTATGCCGAGGAGGACGCGTTCCGCCAGACCCTGCGAGCCGGGACCCAGATCTTCGACCTCGCGACCAACGAGGTCAAGGCCGGCGGTGGCACCCAGCTGTCGGGGGAGCGGGCGTTCGCGCTCCACGACACCTATGGCTTCCCCATCGACCTGACCCTGGAGATGGCCTCCGAGCAGGGGCTCTCGGTCGACGAGGACGGCTTCCGCCGGCTCATGAACGAGCAGCGGCAGCGCGCCAAGGCCGACGCCAAGGCCAAGAAGGGCGCCCACCGCGACGCGACCGCCTATCGCGAGGTCGCCGACGCGATGGGGCGCCCGGTGGAGTTCACCGGCTATGACGAGACCGTCAGCGAGGGTGTCGTCCGCGGCATCGTCGCCGCGGGCGGCGTGGTCGGCTCGGCGAGCGAGGGCGACGAGATCGAGCTCGTCCTCGACCGGACGCCGTTCTATGCCGAGGGCGGTGGCCAGCTCGCCGACCAGGGCGTCATCGAGCTCGCCAACGGCGCCACGCTCGAGGTCCGCGACGTCCAGTCGCCCGTCACCGGCCTGACCGTCCACCGCGCGGTCGTGCTGGCCGGCGAGGTCACCGTCGGCACCGGCGCCCAGGCGCTGGTCGACGTGAGCCGCCGCCGCGCGATCTCGCGCTCCCACACCGCGACCCACATGGTCCACAAGGCCTTCCGTGAGGCGCTGGGCGAGACCGCCACCCAGGCGGGCTCGGAGAACTCCCCGGG
>JAGQUE010000697.1:0-322 GCA_020438665.1 Nocardioidaceae bacterium
CGAGGTGCTCGGCGTGGAGGAACGGGCGGGCCATGGGGAGGGTCTGGCGAACGCCGTCGTAGCGGTCGTCGCCCACCACCGGGTGGCCGATGGCCGACAGGTGGACCCGGATCTGGTGGGTGCGCCCGGTCTCCAGGTGCACCTCGAGCAGGCTGGCGAACCGGTGCGCCTCCAGGGTGCGGTAGTGGGTGACGCTGTGGCGTCCGCCCGCCATCACCGCGAACTTGTGGTCGTGCTTGGGATGCCGAGCGATGGGCGCGTCGATGGTTCCCTCGAGCGGGTCGGGGTGTCCCTGGACGAGCGCGTGGTAGGTCTTGTCGAC
>JAGQUE010000697.1:435-1341 GCA_020438665.1 Nocardioidaceae bacterium
CTGGTGGAGATCCGGAATCCGGCGCCGCGGAGGTGTCCGACGACAGTCGGGCCGGACCACCCCGGTGAGGGATGCACCGCCACCCCCACGGGCTTGTCGATGACGATGATCGTGTCGTCGTCGTGGATGATCCGGATCCCTTCGACGATCTCGGGAACGACCTCGAGGGGGTCGACCTCGGTGGGAATGAACACCTCGAGCATGCTGCCCGGCACCACCCGGTCGCTCTTGGCGACACCGGCGCCGTCCACCTGGACGTGGCCTTCGGCGATGAGCTCGGCGGAGCGGGTCCGGGACAGACCGAACAGACGCGCCATGGCCGCGTCCACGCGCTCGCCGGCCAGCCCCTCGGGAACGAGGAGCACCTTGTGATCGCCGGTGGCGCTCATGGGTCGTCCTGCTCGCCGCCGGCTGCCGGGGCCGGTTCGGCATGCGCGTCGCGGTGCGTGCGGTGCCCGTCGAGACCGATGCCTCGCAGGGTCAGCAGCACGATCAGGACGGCGGCGGCATCGATGCACATGTCGGCCACGTTGAAGATCGGCCAGTGCGGCAGCTGCAGGAAGTCGACCACGTGGCCCCGGAACGGACCGGGGTCGCGGATCAGCCGATCGGTGAAGTTGCCGCCGACGCCTCCGAGCAGGAGACCGAGGGCGACGGCCCAGCCACGACTGGCGATCCTGCGTGCGAAGCCGAGGACAACCACGATCGCCACCAGGGCAAGGATGCTCAGCGCGACCGTGAACTGAGTGCCGGTGCTGAAGGCAGCGCCCGGGTTGTGGGTCAGGTTGAGCCGCAGCAGGTCGCCGATCAGCGGGGTTGGCGCGCGACCCTCGAGATGGTTGACGGCCCAGACCTTGGTGGCGACATCGACGGAGTACGCCACGACCGCGACGGCGGCGAACAGGA
>JAGQUE010000697.1:1441-1959 GCA_020438665.1 Nocardioidaceae bacterium
GGGAACGCCATCACCCGCAGCTTGCCGATCGGCTCGCCGCAGGACTCACAGATGCCGTAGGTGCCGTCGTCGATCCGCGCCAGCGCCCGGTCGATCTGCGCGAGCATCTCGCGCTCGTTGTTGACCACGGTCAGCTCCTGGTCCCGCTCGAACGTGGTGCTGCCCATGTCGGCCTGGTCGTGGCCGGCGCCGTCGCCGGCGTCGCGCATCAGCCCGGCCAGCTCGGTCTCCTGGTCGGCGAGCAGCCGCGAGATGCGGTCGCGGTGGTCGTGGAGCTCGGCAAGCACCTCGCTCAGCTCGGCCTTGGTCCACTTGGACTCACCCGGCTTGACGGCCAGGGCCACCGCGCGCGCGGCGACCTTCTCCCCCGAGGACGAACCGGCTGAGGTGGTCACAGGTGCCTTTCTGGCGGTGGCGGATGCGGTGGTCTTGCGGGCGGAGGTCTTGGCGGGTGCTGCCTTCTTGGCGGGTGCGGCCTTCTTGGCGGGTGCGACCTTCTTGGCCGGAGCCGCCTTCTT
>JAGQUE010000698.1 GCA_020438665.1 Nocardioidaceae bacterium
GTCGTCGGCGATGTAGTGCCAGCCGAAATAGATGGTCGCCACCACCGTGATCCCGAAGTTGACCCAGCCGATCACGTGGAGCACGCGGTTCTTGATCGTCGCCTGGATCATCAGCGCCACGAGCATGGTGATCGCGCAGTGGAGGCTGGCGAAGCCGGCCACCGACTGCACAGCGCCCTCGATGACGTTGTAGTTGACGTCCTGGCGGCCGTATTGCAGTGCCTCCATGAGCCTCGACGAGGCGGTCGTGGACAGGTCCTGATAGAGCCAGGGGTACTCGAAACCGGGGCCCAGCGTCGGGAGGGCGTAGTACGAGGCCGTGCCGAGCGTCCACGCGATGGCCTGGGAGACCGCGAACCAGTAGCCGTAGGAGATCTTGCGCGACCACACCACCCATGCGGTGAGCGCCAGCGGCACCAGCGGGAGGAACCACAGATAGACGCTGGACAGGAGCTGCGCCGAGAACGAGGTGCCGAGGATGTTGTGAAGCAGTACCGCCGGCTCGTGGCCGAACATCAGTGTCCGGTCGACCAGGTGGAGGTCACGGTCATAGGTGTTCTCGGCGCCGCGGATGGCCGGCAGGAACGACTTGAGGTTCCGGTAGGCCACATAGGTGATGTAGAAGAACACGACCCCCGAGACCACCAGGATGATCCGGTCGCGGGTCCAGTGGGTGCGGATCCGCTCCTTGAAGATCGCCGGCATCAGCGCGGGCTTGAGGCGCGAGCCCCACAGGGTGCGCGGCAGCAGGTCGGCGAGGAGAGCACCGCCCACGAGCAACGGCCCCCGCATCCAGGCCGGCCCGAGGAACCCGTCGGGGTCGAGCAGCCCCTTGCCCAGCCAGACGGCAGCGATGATCGCCAGCGCCGCCATCGTCGCCGCGATCGCCACCATGGTGAGGAGGGGCCGGCGATGCACCCGCCAAGTCTAGGGAACGCAAGGCAAGGGTGAACACGCGGCGACGATCACCCGAACGCCGGACTCAGCTCCCAGCGTCGCCAGTCGCTGGGATCACGGCGACGCGCCCGGGGTCGACGGCGAGGCGGATCCGGCTGCCCGGACCGGCGTGGCTGCCCAGGCGCGCAACGGCGTCGAGTGTGCCGATCCCCGCGGCGTCGACGACGAGCCGCAGCTGGTCCGGGGTCGCCCGGGCCGACTCGACGATGCCCTCGATCGGCCCGGCGGGCGCGAGGCTCAGGGCGGAGCGGCGTACGGCGACCGCCGGGTCACGCTGGTCGGCGGGCGTGCCGGCCGCAGCCAGCACCCGGACAGCGGCCTCCCCACGCAACACCTGGGCATAGCCCAGGAACAAGGCCGTGTCGGCGTCGACCGGCCCACTCCACACGTCGGCGACGGGGCCGTCCTGGACGACGCGGCCCTCCCGCATGACCGCCATCCGGTCGGCCACCGTGAACGCCTCCTCATGGTCGTGGGTCACGAAGACCGTCATCGTGCCGGCCGCGCGCAGGATGTCGCGCAGGTCGAGGGCCAGTCGCTCGCGCAGGCCGGCGTCCAGGGCCGACAGCGGCTCGTCGAGGAGGAGCACCCGTGGCTCCACCGCGAGGGCGCGCGCGAGCGCGACCCGTTGCCGCTCACCGCCGGAGAGGGTTGCCGGCAGGCGCTCGCCATAGCCGTCGAGCCCGACCAGGCCCAGCAGCTCCTCGATGCGCCGACCCGCTTCGGAGGCGGCCACGCGGCGCAGCCTGAGGGCATAGCCGACGTTGCCCGCGACCGTGAGGTGGGGGAACAGCTGACCGTCCTGGAACATGAGGGCGAACCCGCGCTTGTGCGTCGGCACGTGGGAGACGTCGCGGTCACCGAGCAGCACCCGCCCCGCGGTCAGCGGCTCGAGGCCGGCGAGGGCGCGCAGCAGCGTGGACTTGCCGNNCGCAGCCCGAGGGGCCGAGGACCGCGAGCACCTGGCCGTCGGGCAGGGTCAGGTCGGCGCCGACGACGGCCGGGTTGCCGTCGTAGACCACCGTGACGCCGTCGATCCGCAGCATGGTCAGAAGGCTCCCACGGACGGGACCCGGAGCCGCTCGACGGCAAGCATCACCAGCGCCGTGGCCGCGGCGAGGACGACCGAGGCGGCCAGCGCCATGCCGTAGTTGTCCGTGCCGGGGTGGCCGAGCAGTCGATAGATGAGGACGGGGAGCGTCGGTCGGTCGTCGCGCGCCAGGAACGACGTCGCGCCGAACTCCCCCAGCGAGACGGCATAGGCGAAGCCAGCCGCAGCCAGCAGCGGCTTCCAGAGCGTGGGGAGGTCGACGGTGCGCCAGACACGCCACGGCGAGGCGCCCAGCGACGCCGCCGCCTGCCGCTGCCGCTCATCGATGCCGGCGAGCACGGGGGCGAGGGTGCGCACCACCAGCGGCAGCGCCACCAGCGCCTGGGCGATCGGCACCAGCAGCGGGTTGTCACGCAGGTCGAGCGGCGGCCGCGCGAGGGTGATCAGGAAGCCGAAGCCGAGCGTGACGGCCGAGACCCCGAGGGGCAGCATGAAGAGCCCGTCGACCGTCGTGCGCACCCGTCGTTCGACGCGTGAGGTCGAACGCCGCGTCGCGACGATGGCGACCAGTAGGCCGAGCAGCAGCGACATCCAGGTCGCATCGACGGCGACGCGCAGCGAGTTGGCCAGCGCGCCGCTGACCGAGACCGCCAGTCCCGGAGGCGGGTCCGTCAGGGCGGTGTAGTTGCCCCACCCCCACGAGCCGCGCCGGTGCAGCGACCCGGAGACCAGCGTCACGATCGGCGCTCCCACGAACACCACGAGCAGTCCGGTGAGAGCCAGCGCCGGCAGGTCACCGCGACGCGGGCGGCGGGCCCGCGGTAGGGCCCGCGCGATGGTCGGGTCCGGGGTGGCGCGCAGCCGCTGGGCGGCGACGAGCAGGCCGACCACCACGACGAGCTGGAGCAGCGACAGTGCCGCCGCGGCCTGCAGGTCCAGGAGGTTGGTGGTGAGCAGATAGATCTCGGTCTCGACGGTGGCATAGGTGAGACCGCCGAGGGTGAGCACGATCCCGAACGCCGTCGCGCAGAACAAGAAGACGACGCTCGCGGCCGAGACGATCGCCGGCCGCAGCGCGGGCAGGGTCACCGTCACCAGCACCTGGCGCGGCGAGGCCCCCAACGCCGCCGCGGCCTCGGCCGGTCGCGGGTCGAGCGACTCCCAGGCAGCGCCGACCGCCCGGATGACGACGGAGACGTTGAAGAACGCCAGACCGGCGATGATCGCGAGGGGCGTGCCGTCGAGGCCCAGGAAGCCGAGCGGGCCGCCGGGATCGAGCAGCTGTCGGAACGCCACGCCCACGACGACCGTCGGGAGCACGAACGGCACCAGCATGAGCGCGCGGAGCAGCCGCCGGCCGGGGAAGTCCAGCCGGTTGAGGACGTAGGCGGCGGGCAGGCCCAGCAGGACCGACAACAGCGTGCCTGCAGCGGCCGACCACACCGTGAACCAGACGACCCGGTGCACCCGCGGCCGCGCCAGCACGTCGGCGACCCCGCCGAGGTCGAGGTGCCCGTCGGGCCACAGCCCGCGGCCCAGCATCCCGACGACCGGGACGACGAAGAAGACGGCGAGCACCAGCACGGGCACGGCGGCCAGCCCGGCGAGGCCACCCAGCCGGCGCGCCGTCGCCGACGCCGAGCCCGCACGCGAGGTCACCTCGTGGTGACCTCGGTCCAGGTGGTCAGCCAGTCGCTGCGGTTGGCCGAGATCTCGGCCGGGTCGAGCGTCGCGGGATCGCTCGGCTGCTGGGCGAACCTGGCCCACTGGGTCGGGAGCTCGGTCCCGTCGCGGACGGGGAAGACATACATCGACTCCGGCAAGGCGCGCTGGACCTCGGGGCCCTGCAGGAACTCCAGGAGCGCGCGGGCGCCGTCGGGGTTCTTCGCGCCGGCGAGCACACCGGCGTACTCGACCTGCTGGAAGC
>JAGQUE010000699.1 GCA_020438665.1 Nocardioidaceae bacterium
GGCCAACCTGCGTCAGCGGCTGCCGGGCTCCGGCAGCCGCGGCAGGCGCTCCTGGGCACGCTCGACCAGGGCGATGAAGTCGGCCGCGGTCATGGTGGCCCCCGCAGCGGGGATGAAGCTGATCTGCCCGATGGCGGTGCCCGACCGGGTGATGCCCATCAGATAGGTCACCTCCTGCTTGTCGGTGATCGCCACCGTGAGGCGCCACACCGACAGGTCGGCGTCTGGTTCGGAGCGCTGGACCAGTCGGGTGACCTCGGTCCCCGGCGTCTTGTCGGGGCAGACCGCCAGTCGGTGGCGGACGTCCTCGACGAAGGCGGTCGCGCGCTTCACCGGCAGCGAGCCCACGGTCTCGGTCAGCCCGAAGGTCGTGGGCAGGTCGGCGCGCGGCAGCAGGAACGTGCGCGTGATCGCGATGCCCATCGGCGGCTTGGTGAACGTGGCGTTGTCGCACTGGGTCGCCGCCGGGTTGGACTGGGCCTGCTTGGGCTCCGTGCCGGCCCACCGGTCCTCCACATCGGTGACCTGGGGCAGGTCCACCTCGCTCAGCATCCCCGGGACCGGCCCCGCCGCGAGTGGCGGGATCGGCGTCATCGTGGGAGGGCCGGCGCAGGCGTCGGTGCCGGGCGCCCCGCACAGGGCGTTGACCGCGGCCGCGAGCAGGGTCATGCCGGCCTTGACATCCGCCTTGGCGCTCGACCGAGCCACCGTCGTCGTGGTCACCTGCCCGGTGCGCGCGACCCCGACCACGAGCGAGGCCGGCCTGCCGTCCCAGGAGTTCAGGACGAACAACGTCGCCTGGTCCCCGACGCCCTTGACCGACCCGGTCTCCTGGAGGTGGGTCCGGCCGTCGGTGCACCCGGCGAACCAGCCACGCGTGGTGGCGAACGCCGCCTTGGCGCTCTTGGTGGTGGTCGACAGCTCCGTCGTCTGGATCGCCGATGCGGCCACCGCGCCCTTGGCCTTGCCGGTGGCTGCGGCCGTGAAGGTTCGCACGAGATAGCCCGCCGACCGCGGGTCGGCGAACCTGCTGGTCTGGCACGGCAGCACCAGGCCCTTGCCCTGGATGTTCTCCGAGGTCTCCTCGACCTGCCAGGTCAACCTGGGCGACACCCGGGTCAGCTGGTCGGCGGCCAGCAGGTCGTTCTCGGACAGCTCGTCCGGCGTGGGCTGAGGAGGCGTCGACGTCTTGCCAGCCGTCGGCGACGGCGGCTGATGGGTCAGGTCCGGCAGCACGCCGTCCTCGGCGTTGACCGCCACCCCACTGGCCACCAGGGCAACGAGGGCACCGGCGACGCCGACGACCGTATAGGTCCGGCGCCGGGCGGTGCCGGCCCGCCGGATGATCGTCATCCGCGGCAGCCGGACGTCCGCGACCGGCCCGGCGAGGTCCTCGAGCAGCGGTCGGATGGCGGCCGAGTCGACGCTCCGCGCCGTACCGAACGCCGCCGTGGCGGACTGCAGGGTGCGCTCGGCCTCGTCGATGGGGAGCCCCGCCTCACGGGCGATGTCCTCCATCGATCCGGTCGTCAGGTGGGACAGGAGCAGGATGCGTCGCTGCGGCACCGTGAGCTCGCCGAGGGCCTCCACCGTGGCCGACTGCTCGGGGTCGGCCGCCTTGTCGCGGTGCCAGATCCGGGCGCCATGACGGCGCAGCGCATGGGACCAGGCCAGGGGGCGTACCCAGCGCTCGGGGTCGTCCTGGCGCGACACCTTGGCCCAGTGGTGCCAGGCGGAGATGAACGCGTCGCGGACGGCCAGCTGGGCGGCCCGCTGGTCGCCGGTCAGGGCATAGGTCTGATGGAGCAGTCGCTGCCGCGTGTCTGCATAGAACGCGTCGAAGCGGGTGGGGTCCATCATGGCCCGTCAACGGTACGTGAGAGCGAGGTCCGCTCGCACATCTGCCCGGGGAGCGTCGCGCGTGGCACGGCGTGGGTCCGCGGCCGCGCCGGGCCCGCGGGTCATGATGGCCGGGTCATGACCTCGCTGCTGCCCGCCCGCAACTCGGCCGCCCGCAACTCGGCCGCCCACGACTCGGCAACCCGATCCGAGGCCGCGACCGACCTGCGCCACCGGCGCCCGTTGGCGCTCATCGGGCTGCTCGGCGGCGCCTCGGCCGCGGCGACGACGCTGTTGCTCAGCCTCGGGGTGGCGATCACCGGCTGGTACCTCGCGGACGCCGGCGGCCACGGAGAGCCCCACGACGCGCTCCGCGTCGGCGCCCTGGCCTGGCTGACGGCCCACGGCTCGGGCGTCCACGTCCAGGGGGCGCTCGTCACGGCGCTGCCGCTGCTGCTGACCCTGGGCTGCGCCTGGACCGTCTGGCGGATCGGCCACCGGGTGGGCGACTCGGTGTCCGGGCACGGTCCCGACGCCGACCGGCTGGCCGACGGCGAGCGCGACTGGACCGTCCCGGCCGCCACCGTGCTCTTCACCCTCGGCTATGCCGCGGTCGTCCTGGTGGCGACCCGGCTGGCATCGACGCCGGCCACGTCACCGTCCCTGGCGCGTGCTCTCGCCTTCTCGGTGCTGATGTCCCTCGTCGTGGCCGGCGCGGCGATCGCGGTCGGCTCCGGGCGACTCGCCATCTGGGCGACGTCCGTGCCCGACGTCGCCCGGGCGACGCTCGCGACGGCGGGTCGAGTGCTCACGATGTTCCTGGCCGCCTCGCTGGTCGCCTGGCTGGTCTCGCTGGCGCTCGACCTGACCGCGGCCGCCAACGTGGTCTCCCAGCTCCACCTCGGCACCGCCGACACGGTGGTCTATCTCGTCGTGGCCGCCCTGCTCGCCCCCAACGCCACCCTGTTCGCCGGCTCCTACCTCGTCGGGCCCGGCTTCTCCGTCGGTGTCGGCACCCTCGTGTCGCCCACGGCCGTCGTCCTCGGCCCGCTCCCGCTGTTCCCGCTCCTGGCCGCCCTCCCCGACGCCGGGCCGACCCCGTCCTGGACGCCCTACCTGATGGGTGTCCCCGCGGTCGTGGCCGCCCTGGCCACCGCCCGCGCGCAACGGTTCCGGCCGACCCTGCGGTGGGACCACGCGGTCGTGCGCGGCGGCGTCGGCGGGATGCTGGCGGCCGCGGGACTCGGCCTGCTGGCCTCCCTCTCCGGGGGTGCCGTCGGGCCGGGGCGCATGCGACTCGTCGGGCCGGAGGCGTTCGTCGTGTTCACCCACGCCGTGCCCGCCTTCGCGATCGGAGGCATCCTGGGGGCGCTGGTCGCCACCTGGTGGCAGCGCCGGGCCGCCCGGCCCCGCGAGGCGGCCGTCCCATCCGACTGAGCACCGTCGAGAGCCCGGTGCTCGGCTGACTACACTGCGGCCGTGTCCAGCTCCCGCCCCGCGCGTCTCGTCGTCCTGGTGTCCGGGACCGGCACCAACCTCCAGGCGCTGATCGACGCGTGCGCCGACCCGGCGTACGGCGCCACGGTGGTCGCCGTCGGGGCCGACCGCGACGGGATCGAGGGGCTCGCCCGCGCGGAGCGGGCCGGGATCCCCACCTTCGTGCGTGAGGTCGGCCAGTTCGAGACCCGCGAGGGCTGGGACCGGGCCGTCCGCGACATCGTCGCGCGCTTCGACCCCGACCTCGTCGTCCTCGCCGGCTTCATGAAGCTGGTCGGGGCCGACTTCCTGGCCGCCTTCGGCGGCCGTGTGGTCAACACCCACCCCGCCCTGTCCCCGGCGTTCCCCGGGATGCACGGGCCTTCCGACGCGCTCGCCTATGGGGTCAAGGTCACCGGCGCCACGCTGTTCGTGGTCGACAGCGGTGTCGACACCGGCCCGATCGTGGCCCAGACCGTCGTCACCGTCGCGGACGACGACACCGCGGGCACCCTCCACGACCGGATCAAGGTCGCCGAGCGGGCGATGCTCGTCGACAGCGTGGGGCGGATGGCGCGGGAGGGCTTCCGGGTCGACGGGCGCCGGGTCCGGTTCGGACGCTGAGGCCCGTCCCGTCGGAGGTTGTCCGTCACCACCGCCACGGGTTCGTGGGGGCGCGCGCATCCGCTAGCGTGAGCCCCACACGACTGGCGCTGGGTGGGTCACCACCAGGGAGTGGAGCCGGGAGCATCGTCCGCCTGGGTGCTGCCCACGAGCGCGACATCTGGAGGCCATCGTGACTGACGCCCACCGCATCCCGATCCGCCGAGCCCTGGTCTCGGTCTATGACAAGACCGGGCTCGAGCACCTCGTCCGGGGTCTCGACGCCGCCGGTGTCGCCCTGGTGTCAACGGGCGGGTCGGCCGCCCTGATCGAGTCGCTCGAGATCGCCGTGACCCGGGTCGAGGACCTGACCGGCTTCCCGGAGTGCCTCGACGGGCGGGTCAAGACCCTGCACCCCAAGG
>JAGQUE010000700.1 GCA_020438665.1 Nocardioidaceae bacterium
CTGCCCGGCGGGCCTCGAGGGCGGGGAAGAAGTCGGCGATGAGGCTGAGGGTGTAGGGCCGGTGGGAGAGGTCCTCGAGGTTGTGGACGCTGCGCAGGACGTCAACAACCCGGTCGGGATCCTCCCCCGGGAGGACGCCGCGCAAGTAGGCCAGCACTTGCTCTTCGGTCAGCGGAAGGAGGGTGAGCGCCCGGAAGGTGTCGGCTCCCGCGTCCCCGCGCTCGTGGCCGGTGAAGTGGTTCTGCTGGTCTCGTAGGGTCTTGAAGTACTGGGTGCGGCACGAGACGACGACGCGTGTCGGCGTAGGGGCCCGGTCCACGATGGAGAGCAGGGTCCGGGTGAAGGTCTGGCCGTCGGCCGCGTCGAGCTTGACCAGGACCTCGTCGAGGCCGTCGAAGATGACGACGGCCCCGTGAGCGATCCACGCGAAGACCTGGTCCGAGGTGAACGTGGACGTGGTGTCGGCGAGCCAGCCGCGCTGCATGCACTCGGTGAGGACCTGCTCGAGGGTGGGCAGCTGGCTGGAGAGACCGGTGACGAGGCGGAGGTCGAAGTAGAGAGGAATGGGTCCCGTCTGGGTGCGCTGGAGGCGCTGCTCCAGGGCTCGGGCGAGCCGTTGGCAGGTGATGGTCTTGCCCATGCCGTACTCCCCCAGAATGGCGAAAACCTTGGCCTCGCCTGTGCCGTCGATCCATTCGAGGAGGGCGTTGAGGACGTCGACGCCCTCGGCGCGTCGCTCCAGAAGCTCACTGGCGCGATCCAGAGACCAGTCCTTGTGGAAGCCGACAACCGTCCCGGTCTGGTCCTCTATAAGGTGGGTGAGCCGGCCCAACTCGCGTACCTGCATCCCTTCACCCGTGGGTGGCGGAGCCCAGGTCGGCTTGGGCTGTGGGTCTCCCCACAGCGGACCGTCCGATAGGAGGGCCCGGACGACGATGACGGCGTTGCGGGCGGCCGTCCGCTGGTTGTTCTCCTTCTCGTTGGCGCGGACGTTGCCGTCGGCCCAGTCGCAGATCCCCTTGACCAGCAGCCAGTCGACCTTCCGGGCGCCGGCGACCATCGCGACCCCCACCCCCTCCATCTCGCCGCCGTCCGGTTCGGTCGGGGCCAGGCGGGCGATCTCGCGCTTGACCTCGGCGTCGTCGATCAACTTCGCCCCGCTGAGCAACAGTCCGCCCCACACCCTCGGCCAGTGCTGCAGCGAGGTCTGGGTCTGGTCCAAGTGGCGCACCCGCCCGTACAGGACGTCAGAGGCGGGGTAGGGCAATCCTCGTGGCTCGATGACGCCGCCAGGGCTGCGGCGCTGCGACTCGTAGTCGTACGCCGCACGGGGAACAAGGACGTCGCCGATGCTCTGGCGGGCAGGGTCCGCGCCAAACGCGATACCCACCGAGATCAGCGCCTTCGGCGCCCACACCCGGCACGCATCCTCTGCGGCCAGCTGCGCCCGGCCGGGCCCTTGCTCGCTGACCCGCAAGACAACCCGGTGCCCACCGATCAACCCCAGGTCGGTGTACGTGACGCCCTCCCGAACCTCTTCCCTCTTCACGTCGCCGGGAAACGCGTCCAGCACCGCGGCCGTCTCGTTCGCGTTGTACGTGAACAAGACCACGACCGGTGCCGCGCCGGAGGGGATGCCCGCCGGGGCAAGGATCAGTTGCTGCCGAGCTGCACG